>NZ_JBHWUU010000044.1:0-56207 GCF_042737375.1 Streptomyces sp. NPDC060000 | reverse complement strand
GAAGCTCTCACCAACGTCATGAAGCACGCGCCGGCGGCGAACGCGAGCGTCACGGTGCACTACGACGAGGCCGCGGTCCGCGTCCGGGTGGTCGATGACGGACAGGAGGCGATTCCCCTTGGCACCACCGCGGGGTCCGCCGGCCATGGTTTGATCGGGATGCGTGAGCGGGCCGGTATCTACGGCGGGACGGTGACCGCCGGCCCCGGCCCGCAGGGCGGGTTCGAAGTCGAGCTGACCGTTCCGGTGGCCCGCGACAGGTGAGGAAGCGTCTCGGCTCCCGGCCGGGCAGCCGCGAGGAAGGCGACACCATGCCTGTCCACCGTGCTCGTCGATTTGCGCGGAGATCCGCGACCACGAGTCGTCCAGGCTGACCTCCGGCGAGGGGAGCGCGCACATCAGCCCTGGCCGCTTGACGGCCGGCGGCTCCACGAGGACCACCCCGCAGGCTCAGTCGTCCAGCGAATGCCGGGAGCCTGCCCGGACCGGTTGCCGGTGTACAACCTGGGGTGTAGCTGTGGTGGAAAGCGGGGTGGAGCGATCGCTCGGGGCCTACGCTCGGACGATGTTCGCGCAGCGCACGTGGGGCGGGGCGGTTCGCCAGGCCTTCCCGCAGGTGGCAGACATCGTCTACGCGATGGTGTCGGTCGGCATCATGGGCACCATGCTGCGCAACTGGCCGAACTCGCAGGGCTACTGGCGGCAGACCGATGTATGGGCCTACGTGCTGCTCGCCCTGGTCTACCTTCCGCTCGCCGTACGCCGCCGGGCTCCCCTGACCGTGCTCGTCAGCACGGCGGCCTGCACGCTGTGCTATTTCACCCTGGGCTACTACCACGTGGTCGTCGTCTGCGGACTGGGCCTGGCGTTCTACACCGTCGCGGCGTTGTGCCCGCGCAGGGTCGTGGCGAAGTGCGCCGCGGGGTCGCTGCTCGTGCTGCTGTGGGGCACGCGGCTCGCCGAGCCCGGGATCGGCCCGCTCAGTGTGGTCTTCGTGACCGTGACGGTCGCCGTCCTGTGGGTGACCGGCGACCGGTCCCGCCGGCTCGCGGAGCGCGGCGAGCGCCTCGCGGTGCTCAGCGAGCAACTGCGCCTGGAGCAGGAGGAGAAGGCGCAGCGGGCCGTCATGGCCGAGCGCATGAGCATAGCCCGTGAACTGCACGACGTGGTGGCCCACCACGTGTCTGCGATCTCTGTGCAGACCGGCCTGGCCGGATATGTCTTCACCTCCGATCCGGGGACGGCCCGCGAGGCGCTGAAGACCATCGCGGGCAGCGCCCACGAGGCCATGGCGGAGATGCGCCGCATGCTGGTCGTGCTCAGAGAAGGGACCGAGCGCGCCCAGGAGGAGGAAGGAACGGGTGACCACAACGCGAGCCCCGGACTCGGGCGGCTGGACCAACTGGCCCGGCGCGTCGAAGCCGCGGGTGTCTCCGTCGAGGTCCGGATCACGGGCGCCCCGTTCGCGCTGCCGCCAGGCGTCGGCCTGTGCGTCTACCGGGTCATTCAGGAAGCTCTCACCAACGTCATGAAGCACGCGCCGGCGGCGAACGCGAGCGTCACGGTGCACTACGACGAGGCCGCGGTCCGCGTCCGGGTGGTCGACGACGGACAGAAGCCAGTTCTGGCCGGCACCACCGCGGGGTCCGCCGGCCATGGTTTGATCGGGATGCGTGAGCGGGCCGGCATCTACGGCGGGACGGTGACCGCCGGCCCCGGCCCGCAGGGCGGGTTCGAAGTCGAGCTGACCGTTCCGGTGGCCCGCGACAGGTGAGGAAGCGTCTCGGCTCCCGGCCGGGCAGCCGCGAGGAAGGCGGAAACCACGCATGCCCACAGTGCTCGTCGTAGACGACCAGTTCCTCATCCGCTCGGGACTCGTCGCACTCCTGCGGGCCGCACCGGGAGTCGACGTCATCGGCGAGGCGGAGGACGGAGAGGAGGCGATCGAGCTCGCAGCGAAATCCAGACCCGACGTCATCCTGATGGACATTCGGATGCCGGGCATCAGCGGGATCACCGCCACCGAGCGCATCCTTGCCCAGGCCGCGCCTCCGCTCCCCAAGATCCTCGTCCTGACCACCTTCGACCTCGACGAGTACGTCTACGGCGCGCTGAAGGTCGGCGCCTGCGGCTTCCTGCTCAAGGACACCCCACCGGACCGGCTGCTCGCCGCCATCGACACCGTGCACGCCGGCGACATGCTGTTCAGCGCCTCAGTGATCAAAGGGCTCATCGAGACCTACACCCTCCGTCCGGCCGCGTCCGAGGCGCGCTTCGGGCTGGACACGCTGACTCCCAGGGAGTTGGAAGTCCTCGGGCTGGTCGGGGCCGGAATGTCCAACTCCGACATCGCCCAGCGACTCGTGCTCAGCACGGCGACCATCAAGACACACGTCCACCGCTGCATGAGCAAGCTCACGCTGAACAGCCGGGCACAAGCGGTGGTCTTCGCGTACGAGACCGGACTGATCTCCCGCGGCCCCGCAGCCCGGGGCACGGACAACACCTGAGGCCTTGGAACCGCTATGTCGTCAAAGGCGCCCGGGAGCGACAAAAGAGCGTGACCGAGGCCGGGCCCTCGTGGCCTGGCACGGTGAGTGGGAGATAGTCCTCGACGCCATCGAAGCGGGGCCCGACGCCGTCTCATGGACGGCCTCCGATACGAGGGTGCCCCGTTCCGGCATTCGAGCTGCCGGGACGGGACTCTTCGCACTCTCCCTGACCAGGGCTCCGGCAGAGCTCCGGGCGTCCCCGGCCGTCAGCGCCGGGCGGCGTCTGACGCGCGGGCCGACACGCAGTCGGCTGCCCTACTGCTGGCCCACACCTACGCCGGGCTTCCGCCCCAGACACGCGGGCTGGCGAGTGAGGAGTTGTAGCTCGTGCAGTATGCGTAGGACGTCGTCCCGGAAGCGGCAGTGGCGCCAATCGCGTACTGGTTGTTTTTGCACTTCGCGAACCCGTTGAAGGCGCTGCCGGTGCACCTGATCCCCGCCGTGTTGCCGTCGTCGAACACCTTCACGCACGTGAAAGCGGACGCGGCGGCGGAGGCGCTGTTCGCCGTGACCGCGAGGCCGGAGCCGGCCAAGGCCAGGATGGCGAACGTACTCATGAGCTGTCGCTTCATTCCTAGTTCCCTTCAGTTCCCGGATGCAGGGGAGCCCGTCCCCCAGCGGCGGTTCGGTTGCCCGCCCGGGGCGACGTTGTCCGGGTACATGGAAAACTAGCTGGCAGGACTGTTCCCTCTCGCCCAACCAGGGGTTGAACTGCGCCTGCAACCAGGGTGGTTGCCGGTGTGCAACCACGGGTGTAGCTGTGGTTGCACACCGGGTGGAGTGATTGCTCCTGGCCTACGTTCACCAAGAGCTACGGCGCGAAGATCACCGACGATCGGGAGGAGCTGCTGGTGTTCTACGACTTTCCGGCAGGACCCCTATGGTCGCGGCCGGGGGAATGTCCTGGTTCTCCACCCTGGAGACCGACAAGGGACCGCGAGGACGGGAACCAACCGACAGGGACCGCGCAAGACCGACCCCGGACGGCTCTACGTCGCCGCTGAGCCGGCGGTATCCGCCGACTGGTCCCGAACGTACGGCTCACACGTTGTCGCTGCGTGTCGCCCTTCGCACTCGGGGCATGTCGCTGCGGGGGGCTCGGCTGTTCCGGGCCGTGCTTTCCGGCGGGTGGCCAGCGTCCAGGCGGTGGCGGTGAGTGCGGTCACCGTGAGGACGGTCAGCAACAGCGTGGTGTGGGATCCGGCGCTGTCGGCGGCCCGGGCGACGGGGTTGGGCAGGCCGAGGCGGTCGGCCAGCCAGCCGACGGCCGCCGTGCCGGTGAGCCCCGCGCCGGTCAGCCGCAGCGCGGGCTGGATGCGCAGGCGCGCGAGGACCAGCAGTGAGGGCAGGGCGAGGCAGACCAGCAGGAGCTGGACCAGCTCGATGCCGAGGTTGAAGCCGAGCAGGCTGGTGACGAGCTGCCCGGTGGACAGCTGCATCTCGGCCAGGACGAAGGAGAACGCCATGCCGTGGCCGAGCCCGAAGAGCCCGGCCACGAGCGCCT
The DNA here is from genome assembly GCF_042737375.1 of Streptomyces sp. NPDC060000. Lineage (NCBI taxonomy): Bacteria > Bacillati > Actinomycetota > Actinomycetes > Kitasatosporales > Streptomycetaceae > Streptomyces > Streptomyces sp. NPDC060000. Next base: position 52,151 of record NZ_JBHWUU010000044.1, on the reverse strand, counting down.
CCTTGCCCGGGAAGAGGGGGCGGACGGCGTGGATCGCGCCGACGAGGATGCTCGCGGCGATGAACGCCTCGACCGGTCGGCCGGGGATGTCCAGGCGGCCGAGGGCGGTGGCGGTCAGCGCGACGGAGTGCCCCGCGGTGAAGGCGAGCGTGATGCCCCCGATCCGGCGGAGCGCGGACCGGGCGCCGACCAGGCTGTCCCAGCGCCGTCCGGTGGCCGCGAGCGGCGCGGGCAGGAGCAGGATCAGCAGGAACAGCAGGTGGTCGGTGCCGGTGAGGATGTGGTCGCCGCCCAGCTTCACCATGGCGAGGAAGCCGCGCCAGGCGCTGCCGTCGTCGAGGTCGACCTTGAGGGCCGGGACGGTCATGGTCCGGGTGTCGATCCGGATGGTGCCGACCTGGGTGGTGCCCTTGCCGTCGACCTGCCCGGTGGACCAGTCCTGACGTATCGTCACCAAAGCTGTGTGCGTGACGACTTGGTGGACTATGACGTCGTAGCCGAAGGTGAAGTGGCGTACGTCGGTGCCGGCCGGCGGGGTCAGTACGGCCTCTGCGACCAGCTCCCGGTAGGGGCCGGTGGAGGTCTGCTCGGTGTTGCTGAGGCTGAGGCTGCCCACGCTGACCTGCCAGGCCTTGCCCTGGGAGGTGGTCGGGCGGATGTGCTTGGCGAGATAGGTCCGGATGGCCTTGGCCTTCCCGGACAGCGTGGCCTGGGTGGCGTTGCTCAGATCTGTCCCGCTGGCCCGGGAGAAGTCGTCGGTCGGCAGTTCCAGACGGGCACTCACCGAGGCCCGGTACACGTCGAGCTCCACCACCGAGTGCGGCATCGGATGCGCGGCGGCCGGCGACGCCCCTGCGAGGAGCGCCGCCGGTACCACGATCGCGATTCCGGCCACCAGACGCAGTGCTGCGGTCAGCCAGTTTCGCGGTCGGGTCATGAGAAGGAGAACTCGCTGCCGTAGTCGCGGGTGTGGTCCCGGTACACGGTGTGGTAGTGCACCTTGCCCTGGTAGACGAAGCCGTTCTGGCAGACGAACTCGACCCACACGCTGGGGCCGTCGATGCGGACGTAGTCGCCCTGGGTGTCCAGGCCCGTGCCGCCGGAGTAGGCGACGAAGGTCTCGTCGAGCTCACGCGCGTACGTCTTCGTGAGCTGCTTGGCGGTGGCGTCGTCCACGTCGGCGATCCACGGGTGGATCGCCTCCAGGACCAGCTTCTTCTGCTTGGGCGACAGCGAGCTGGCCTTGATGCCTTCCTTGGTCGCCGGGAACTGGCCGTCCTCGCCCGGGCCCAGCAGCACGTCGCTGAAGGACTGGGACAGCTTGGCCTTGGCCAACTGCTCCGTGCTGAGGCTGCTGGTCAGCTTGAGCAGGCCGTCGCGGAAGTTCGCCAGCGGCTCGTACGTGGTGCCGTCCTCCGCGGTCCAGCTGGTGGGCTCGACGCCGGTGAAGAACGGGCTGGCGCCGGACACCTTGCCGTCCTTGTAGGTGATGTTCACGGCGAGGTGGTGGCCGCCGAAGTGCAGCTGCCAGGTGCCGTCCGCCGACGGGGTGCCCAGGAACGCCATGAAGTAGATGTCACTGCCGTACCCGCCACCGCCGGCACCGCCACCGGGGGCGCCGGACGGCGGAGCGCCCGTCGGGGCGTCGGTGGCAGTGGCGCTCGGGTCGGCAGAGGCGGTGGCCGACGGGTCGGCCGAGGCGGAGGGGTCGGCCGAGGTGCTGCCCGAGGGCGCGGAGGGACCGGAGCCGGAGCTCTCCGCCGAGGCCAGCTGGTCGTCGGCCAGGAGGGTCTGCAGGACGTGTTCGTAGCCGGTGTCCTTGCCGGTCCCCAGGGCCACCTTCAGCACGTTCTTCAGGGCGGTCAGCTGCGCGTCGCTCAGCGAGCCGGTCTGGATGCCCGGCCGGCAGGACGAGCCGCATGGCAGGTTCGACCACGAGGTCGCGTTCGCCTGGGAGAAGTCCAGGACCGTCGCCGCCTGCTGGTCGGCGTCCAGCGTGTTCAGGAACGCGTTGGCGGCGCTGACCACGGCGGCGACCCCGCCGGCCTTCTTGTTGACCGGGTAGTGGACGCCGGCCTTCTTCGCGTCGCCCGTGGTCGTCGCCGCGTTGGCCGCCACGAAACCGCCACCGACGAGGACGACACCGGCGGCGACGCCGGCTATCCCTCGCCAGGTCCGGCGGCTACGCGCCTGACGTGTTCTTTCTTTGCTCACGAACAGCTCCCTGAAGGCAAGAGTGGGGGACGGTGCGCCGACTCGGAGAGCGGCACCGTCCAGGACACGCGCGTGATGGCAGAGAACTATCAGCAACATTGTTGACACCTCAATGCGTGAGCCTCGGAGCGCGTCCCATTTGGATGGCGCACGCCGCATATTGAGGAGAAACACTGGGCTGGTTGACAGGTTGCGCTTATCGCGGCTTCAGCAGCCGAGAAGGACTCGCGGCGGGAGAAGACCGTCGTCCCGACCTCCGCTCCACCGGTTCGGCTCTGCCGCGACCTGGCCATGGAAGACCAGGGGAGGGGGACGCGGCGGCCGTCGCGACCTCGGATCGTGTGCCCGGAGCGTTCCCGGGTGGGGTCCTGAAGCGCGGACCCGGGGGAGGCCTTCGACCTCGTACAGGCCGGGTTCCTCGCCCTGGTAGATGTACGCGCCTCCAGGGAGGGCCAGCTCAGCAGGGCTGCCGCTCGGGCCCGGCGGGTGCCGAGGGTGAGGTCGGTGGGGTGGCCCTGGTCGCGCAGCGGGGTCGTGACGCCGGTGTGGGCGCGGCCGTAGCGGGTGACGTGGCGGCGGCGTCGTGTCGGAGACGGGTCCGAGTTGTCAGCGAGTGCGGTGGCCGGCGATCCACTCTGCCAGGGCGAGCAGAGTGGACTCCGCGCTGGCGGCCATGTGGTCCCGCAACGAATGGACGTCCTGGAGGGTGTCGCCCAGGACCGGATCAGTGCGCAGCAACTGCCAGGACTGCTGGACGACGCTGCCCCTGCCCCGCTCGTGGAAGTGCCAGTCCCAGCGCACGATGCCGTCGTCGGCCCCGCCGACGATGAAGGCGAACGCCATGCCCGGATCAGCCCGCACCACCTCGGAGTGGGTGACCCATTCGCGCCCGTCCCGGCGGTTGCGGCCGTTGAACCGGGCGCCGACCCATGGACCGTCGCCCGGCGCGTAGCTCACCCCGGCGGCGCTCGGACTCCACGTCTCGATCAGTGACACGTCGCTGATGAGGTTGTAGACAACGTCCGGCGTGGCGTCGACCCAGCACAGCCGGGTGAAGGTGAAGGGAGTGACGTCGAGCCCGGCCAGCGCGTGCCGGGGGTCGGAGGTGGTGGCGCTCATGGATTCTCCCGGAAAGCGGTGAAGAGGAACGCGGCCCATCCTGGAGACCGGAGCCGGGCCGAGCCAGACCCTGCCGGTCCCTACCCCAGCGGGGTGAGGCGCGGGTCGTCGGCGGTACGCATACTCGGTTCCATGAACAAGCACGGGCACCTCGCCGACTTCCTCCAGGCACGCCGTAGCCAACTGCGTCCCCAGGACGTCGGGTTGGAGACCTACGGCGAACGGCGCCGGGTGCCTGGGCTGCGGCGGGAGGAGCTCGCGATGCTCGCAGGCATCAGCGCGCCCTACTACACCCGCCTGGAGCAGGGCCAGTCACGCAACGCCTCGCGCGAGGTGCTCGACGCGGTGGCGAGCGCCCTGCGACTGGACGAGTCCGAGCGTGCCCATCTGCACACACTGGCCCGTGCACCAAGAAGGTCCGGGACGACCGGCCGGCCGCCTGTCGAACGTGTCACCCCGACAACGCTCGCCTTGCTGGCGGCCATGGAAGGCACACCCGCAGTCGTCGTCGGCCGCCGCAGCGATGTCCTGGCCTGGAACCGGCCGGGTCACGGACTGTTCGCGGGTCATCTCGATCCGGACGGTCCCGACGACCCGCGCCGACGGCCGAACATGGCCAGGCTGGTGTTCCTCGACGCGCACACCCGTGAGCTGTACACCGATTGGCCTGCCAAGGCCCGCGCCGTGGTGGGCAATCTGCGCCTGACGGCCGGCCGCTTCCCGGACGATCCGCTGCTTGCCGGACTGATTGGCGAACTGACCATGCGCAGCCCGGAGTTCGCCACGATGTGGGCCGATCACCGGATCCTGGCCTGCGATGTCGCCGACTACGAAATGCGCCACCCGCTGGTGGGGACACTGGCAGTCACCCAGCAGACACTGCAGAGCCCGCAAGGATCCGGACCGTCCCTGGTGGTGGCTACGGCCGCCCCCGGCTCCCCGTCGGCGGCAGCCTTGACCCTGCTCGCCCACACCACCGCACCGCGGGAATCGACCCAGCCGCGCCCCGGCGCCGAAACCCGCGTCCCCTGACCCGAGCCCTCGTCGCCCGGCGCGTGGGTATCCGCCGGGACAGCCCGCTGCCGGGCCGTTCCTCTCGCCGGAACGCTCGGCCGGGAAACCTCGCCACATGTAACGCTCCCGCGCCCGTCGGCCGGCATCACGATCACGGCCGCCCCCTCAGCACCTCTCGCCCACGGCACCGCACCGCGGCTGCCGCATGCCCGAAAACAGTGAAGGAACCATGTCCAAGCGAAGCATCAAACTGATCATGTCAGCAGTCGTGGTGGCCGCGGCCGCCTTTACAGCGGCTGTGCCTGCCGACGCGGCGTCCGCCAGAGGACCGCTGGCAGATGTGCGGATCGCCACCCACTTCGACCTGTCCGCGGGCCAGATGCCCGAGAACATCACCCTGTTGCCCGACGGCACGGCGGATGTCACCTTCGCGGCCAGCCGCCAGGTGGCTCAGGTCAGCCCCCGGGGCGCGACGCGTGTCCTGGCGACGCTGCCCGCGCCCGCCGACGGCGGAGCCGGCACACCGGTCCTCGGCTTCCCCCTGGCCACCGGCATCGTCCATACCTCGGACGGCACCGTCTACGTGCTGTACGCGACCGGCACGGCCGACCTGACGGGGTTGTGGCGGCTGCGCCCCGCACAGCCGCCGCAGCGCATCGCCGCACTGCCCGCGGGCGGCCTGCCCAACGGGCTGGCACTGGACGAGCGCAGCGAACAGCTCTACATCACCGACTCGGTACTCGGCACCGTATGGACCGTCCCCGTCACCGGCGGCACACCCACCGCGTGGTCCACCGCCCCTGAACTCGCCTCGACCGGCTTCCTCGGAGCCAACGGCGCGAAAGTACACCGAGGCGCGCTGTGGGTGACCAACCTCGACCAGGGCACACTGCTGCGCATTCCGATCCGTTCGGGAAACCGGGCGGGAGCACCGCAGGTCAAGGCATCGGGCATGGTCAGTATCGACGATTTCACCTTCACCGGCCGCGGGGACGAGATCCTCGCCGCCCTCAACGCCCCCAACAAGGTGGTGCGCATCCGGCCCGACGGCACCAGCACCACCGTTCTGGACGCCACCGACGGACTTCAGAATCCCACCTCCGTCGCGCTGCGCGGTAACGACGTATACGTACTCAGCGCCGCCTACACCACGGCCACCGACCCCAATCTCCTGCGCGCCCGCCTGAGCGGCCACCGGTAGGACCCGGCCCGATACGAGTAGAGGAGCCCGGCCCGACCGTATGCCCGTGCCGGCCGATTCCTGCCGGTACGGGCATACCGCGGCTCGGCTGATGTGGACAGGTGCGGCACGCGGCGGAGCGTCGGCGCCGTGAGCGGCAGTGCAGACGGAGAATGCTCGCGGGCGGACGGGACTTCGCCGTGCAGCCGGGCGACTTCGCCCGGCCGACCGAGGGCACGGCCGCTTGCGAGCCCGGGGAACGCGCCGCCCTCCGCGCCGCCCGTGGCAAAGGCCCGCCGAGGCCCGAGGCCCGCCCCACCCGGTCCCGCCGCTGGAACCCGCCGACGGGGACACCCCACCCCTACCGGTCGCGGGCCGGGCTGGCGACAGGGCGGTGCCGAGGACCTCGGGCGTCACCGCCCCGGCGCAGTGGGTCGAACGTCCGCGCGCCTACGTGCCGGCCTGCGTAAGTCGGCCTTGAGGCTCCGCTTTCGAGTACCGGGGCGGAGCCTCTGCGCGTTGCGGCGGAACCGACCGCGGGACAGGGTGGTGACCGATGCACCGGGCGAGGCGGTCGACGAGTACGAAGCCGGGTGCCGTCGCAGCGATGAGTCTGCCGGCGCCCACAGGTCCACCTTCCCGACCGGGACGACCAACTCATCGGGAGCGGGACAATGGGCCTCATCCACATCGAGCTGTTCGCAACCCTCGACCTCGTCGGGCAGGCGCCCGGCGGTCCCGACGAGGACCCGGTGGGGTTCCCGTTCGGCGGCTGGCAGGCACCCCTGCTCGACGAGGTCACCGGGGCGCAGGTCGCTGCCGCGTACGAGGGCACGGACGCCCTCCTGCTCGGCCGGCGGACCTATGACATCTTCGCCGCCTACTGGCCGCACCAGGGAGGCGGCGAGGACAACGAGATCGCCACGCTCTTCAACAGCGTCCCGAAGTACGTGGCCTCCCGCGGCAGGCCCGACCTCTCGTGGGCCGGGTCCACGCGGCTCGGCCCGGATCTGGCCGACGCGGTGCGCGAGATCCGTGAGCGGCACGAGCATGTGAAGGTCGTCGGGAGCCTGAACCTGGTGCAGACCCTCCTGCGCGAGAAGCTCTTCGACCGACTCGACCTCTGGGTGCACCCGATCGTGCTCGGCGTCGGCAAGAAGGTGTTCGACGGTGGCGCGGTGCCCACGAACGTCACGCTCCTCGAACCGCCCGTAGCCGGTCCGAAGGGCACCGTGCGCCTGCGCTACGGGCTCGCCGACGGCACGCCCGGCACGGGGGACATGAGCGCACCCGATCGCGGTGCCGGGCGCGACGCCTGAAGCCGCCCCGCGCCGGGCCCGAGGCCAGTCATCCCGTTCCGCGATCCGGCGATCCGGCAGGTGGAGGAGGACGTAGGCGGGGCCGCCCTCCTGGACACACCCTCCTGGACACACCTTCCTGGACGCACCGGGAGATGGTGCTCCAGTTGGCGCGTGAACGGTTCGCGGTCCTGAATCCGGCCACACGGCCGGCCCCGCGTCGGAGGCGTTGCCACCCACGCCCGGTGCGCACGGCGGTGGCGCTCTTCGGCTCTGCGGTGCTCGCCCGCGTCGACGACAGGATCCTGGCCGACCGGGACCGCCCGAGGATCGATGTCGACGGCCCGGGAGGAGACCGACCGGGTCTTTGCCGCATCGGTGAGGCGGTGTCGCCGCCCGGTTCAGGACCGGCGGTGCGGGTGCGGGCGCTTCGCCCGGCCATCCATGCGGATGTCCGATCCCGTACATGGCCGCAGAATTGGCGTTACAGCCTGTTTGTCCGGAATCGGAGGCGTCCATGAGGGATCTCAAGTTCGAGCAGAAGAGTTCGCTGTCCCGCCTGGAGGCGGCTGACCGGCTCACGGCACTCGCCACCGCGCTGAGGGAAGGCGGGGATGCCGAAGTGGAACTCGGCGCCGGGACGCTGAGTCTGCGCATTCCCGAGGACCTTCGCACCGAGATCGAGGTCGAGATCGGTGGCGGGGAGATCGAGCTGGAGATCGAGTTCAAGTGGCCGACCGCATCGACCCGGACCGCACCCACCCGGACGGCGGCATCGCGGACGGCCGAGGGCAAGGACACGGACACGGACACGGACGCGGCCACGGCCACGAGGCGGAAGACCGCGCAGGCGGAGCCCGGTCGAAGCGGCACGGCGACCAGCAGGAGCAAGAACGCGAAGCGGACTGCCGCGAAGACGTCCTGAGTCGTGCCCGGGACGGGACCCGGGCTGACCGTCACGCCCTGTCGCCGCGGACGCGCGTCGCCCCTCGCGGCGGCCTGCCGGCGCGACGAACAGGGCCGGCGCGACAGACAGGGCCGCCACCACCCGGGCCGACCGGGCGGCCCGGGCGGCCCGGTCGGCGGCAGAGTGCCCGCGGTCCCCGGACCGGATCAGACCGGACCAGACCCGGACCCCGGACCGGATCAGACCGGATCAGACCGGATCGCATCGGATCGGGGCTGACCCGCAGCCCGCATGAACCTCGCCCACCGTGGTACCTCGCCCACCGTGGGCTGGACACACCTCACGTGGGCTGGGCACACGTCACGCGGAGACAGCTCACGTGGGTTCGTGCGACGGGGAAGGAGTGGTGTTCGACGCCAGGCTCCGGGGGAGGAACACCGCGGCGGCGAGACCGCCGAGCCCGAGGACCGCCAGTGTGATCATCGCGGCGCCGTAGGCATGGGTGGTGAGGCCGGCGACGAGGATGGTGCCGGCGATCGCGGTGCCGAGCGAGGAACCGAGGTTGGACACGCTGCGGGACAGCCCCGAGATCTCGCCCTGCCGCTCGTCGGGGAAGCTCGACTGCACCACGTTGACCGACGGGGTCAGACTCAGACCGAGTCCCAGGCCGATCAGCAGCAGTCCGGGCGCGAAGGCCCAGGGGCTCGGAGAGCCGCTCGCCAGGGCCAGCAGGACGCCGATTCCGGCGATCGTCACGACGAAGCCCGTCACGATGAGGGTGCGCTGTGGCCACCGCTTCGCCAGGCGTTCGGCCGGCAGGGACGACGTGAGCAGGCCGAGCGTGGCGGCCGTGAAGATCACGCCGGTCTGGATCGCGTCGTATCCGCGTACCACCTGGAGATAGGTCGCGACGACGAACGACGTCCCCATGAGCAGCAGCCACTGGATGTTCTGCGTGACGAGGCCGAGGTTGGAGGTGCGGTTGCGGAACAGGCTCGTCGACAGGAGCGGCTCCTGGCCCGCCTTCTCCTTGGCACGTGCCGATCGGAAGAACCACAGCAGTACGAGCGCACCGAGGACGATCAGGCCGATCATCAGCCAGACGTTGTTGTCGGCTGCCAGGATCCCCATGACGATGAGGATGAGGCCGACGGCCGAGAGGACCGCTCCGGCGGTGTCGAAGTGGCGCGTGGGATCCGGTGGCAGGGGGTCCCTGATCCGGCGGCTCAGGATGATGATCGATGCGATCACCAGGGCCTGGAACACGAAGGCGGCCCGCCAGCTGATGGCGGACGTGATGAGTCCTCCGAGGAGCGGTCCCGCGGCCGCGCCGATTCCTCCCAGCGCCATGACGGCCCCGAACGCGCGGGCACGTGAGGTCACTTCCGTGAAGAGGAGCGTCGTGAGGATGTAGACGGGCGGGATGAGCAGCGCCGTGCCGACACCTTCGAGGATCGAGTTGCCGAGGATGAGGACGCCCAGGCCCGGGGCGGCCGCGCTCAGCAGGGCGCCGACGCCGTACACGGCGAGACCGGCCAGGAAGCACCGCTTGCGGCCGTAGCGGTCGGTGACCTTGCCGCCCGGGATCATCAGCGCCGCCATGACCAGGAGGAAGATCGTGATCGCGAGCTGCACTCCCTGCACGGTCGTGTCCAGGTCCTCGCTGATGTCGTTGATCATCACGTTCATGTTCGAGCCGGCGAAGCTGCAGATGAACTGGGCCAGGGCGAGTGGGACCAGCACGCCGCGCGTCGCACCGGACGGGCGTCCCGAGGTATCCGCTTCAGCCACCGGAGCTGTTCCCTTCTTCCTCGTCGCGCTGCTCACCACCCGTCGATCGGGCCCTCGGACGACGCCGGCGCGGCAGTCCGGAGGTCGCCGACCATCCCGCGATCGGCGACAGGCGGGCTGGCGAGCAGGCGGGCAGGCGTTCACGGAAGGCTCCCTCGCCCGACGGAGCGGACCGCTTCAGCGTCCTGCCGTCCCCTGTCCGATCCCGCGACGACCCCCGAGCGACCGGGTCCCACCGGGCCCGGGCCGTCACCTCGGTCTCCTGCCACAAGAGTGCGCCGCGGCTGGGCGCATCGCACTCCGGACAGGGAGGCCGTTCGGGACGCGCAGGGCCGTCCCGGCTTCGTCCCGGGCGCCCCTGGAGTGGTTCTTCCGACGCGACGACCGGTTGGGGCGACGGCAGCGCGCGGTCGGGCGGGGCCGGTCCTGCCCGCCCGCCGACCACGTTCAGGAAATCGTCCGGACCCGGGCGCATCGCGCATCGTGCGGGGCGTGGGGCGTGGGGCGTGGATCGGAACGGCCCCCTGGCCGGCGTCGACGCCGGCCAGGGGGCCCTGTGGTGATCGGCGGGGGTCAGCCGTCGGACTCCGGCGACGGGAGGTAGGCGCCCGGCACGTCGTTCGGCGCGTAGATCTTGCTGTCGCCCGGGTAGGGCTTGTTCCAGTTGTGCGTCTCGTACCACGTGAGGCGGTTCATCTGGACGGGGTTCGCGTAGTCGGGCACGGCGTCGGGGCCGGTCAGCCGCTGGTGCGACTCCCAGGTCTTCCACTGCGCCGCGACCTTCTGCCTGTCCGCCGGCACCTTCTTCGTCGTCGGCGCGGGCACCGCGTCGGGATCCTGCGGGGCCGGGACGTCCGCGCCGCACGAGGGCTGGGTGCTCAGCCCGTCGGTCAGCGAGGTCCGGTTGGCCACCGCCTTGAACGGCGCGTCGTCCGCCTTCCTGGTGAAGGCCCCGGACATCGGGGTGGCCGCGCTGTCCTTCTGGTTCATCGGGTGGATCCCGAGGATCTGCTCGACGGTGCGGATCATCGTGATCTGCGAGTAGTAGTGGTTGTCGACCTTGCCGCGCTGAGCCCAGGGACTGATGATCTGGACCGGGGAGCGGTGGCCGTCGACATGGTCGAGACCGGCCTGGGAATCGTCCTCGACGACGAAGATCGCCGAGTCCTTCCAGTACGTGCTGTGCGAGATCTCGTCGACCATCCTGCCGACCGCGAGGTCGTTGTCCGCGACCTCGGCGGCCGGGCTCGCCGGGCCACCGGTGTGGTCGTTGGAGAACCAGAACATGTTCAGGTTCGCCGGACCGTTCTTCTCGAAGTCCTGCTTCCAGATCTGGTACTTGTAGACGTCCGGGACGGTGAGGTCGAACAGCGGGAAACCGGGCACCGACACCTCGTTGAGCGAGGGGATCGCCGAGCCTGTCCGGATGGGGTAGGCGGTGTCCTGTCCCGTCGCGTCCATGTTCTTGGCGTCGCAGTACAGGTTCTGCCAGGTCGCACCGGACGGCTTGCTCTCGATCGACTGGAACTCGCCGAAGTCCTTGACCGACTTGCCGGCCGCCTGCGCACCGGTCCAGAGGAAACCGGACTTCTGGTGGCCGAGCGCATCGTCCTCGGTGTCGTAACTGCGCGCGTACTCACCGGCCGAGGACTCGGTGTACTCCGGGTCGTCGGCCTGCATCAGCCAGTTGTGGCCCTCGGCCGAGTTCGTGCCGATGTCGTAGAAGTTGTCGTACAGCCCGAACTGCTCGGCCAGTGCGTGCTGGTTCGGCGTCACGTTCTCGCCGAACTGGGTGAGCGAAGGGTCGCCGTCGCCCTGCGGCAGGTCACCGAGGACCTGGTCGTAGGTCCGGTTCTCCTTGACGAGCAGGAAGACGTGCTTGATCGTCGAGGGGTCGCCGAGCCGCGCCGGGACCGGCGCAGACCGGGCGCGGCTCTTGCCCCTGGCCGAGGTGACCGAGCCGGGCGTCCAGCCGTTCTGCCGGAAGACCCTGGCCGTCTGAGCCCGGATGACACTGTCGTCCGGCAGCGTGAACTGCGTCAGGCTCGACGTCGTGTCGTGGGTGCCGTGGCCGGCGCTGTCGGGGCGGCGGGCGTCGATGCCACGGGTGTGGGAGATCACCACCTTCCCGCCCACGGCTGTGATCTCGGCGGGGAAGTAGTCCGTGGGGAGCAGGCCGATGTAACTGGCGGGCTCCTGGGCGGACTTGTACCGGTAGACGGCGACCGCGTCGGCGCGGCCCAGCGTCACCAGCAGATGACCGTCGTCGGTGAGCGTCACCGCGTCGGGCTCGTAGCCGACCGACGCCTCCGGCCACGGCTGGGTGGCGATGGTCTGGACGACCTCGTCCTTGCGGGTGTCGATGACCGACACGTTGTTGTCGGCGGTGTTGGTGACGAACACCGCGCCCTTCCTGGCGTACACCGCGGTCGGGTGCAGACCGACGTCGATGCTCCTGACGGCGGCGGACGGGTTCGCCAGGTCGATGACGCCGACCGTGCCGGTGGTGGTCGCGCCGGTCTTCGGGTCGGCCGGCACCTGGGTGCCGTAGGAGTTCATCGTGGTGTCGCCGGCCCTGGCCGGACGCCCGCCCTCGTTGCCGACGTAGAGCTTGTTCCCGGCCAGGGCGATACCGCGGGGGGCGTTGCCCACGGCCCAGCTCTGCCTGACGGTCCCGGTCGCCGCGTCGATGGCGACCACCCGGTTCTGGCCGTTGACCGCGGAGTACACGGTGGAGCCGTCGGCCGAGAACACGGCCGCGCCCACGAGGGCGTGCTTGGAGCCGTCGGCCGGAATGGGGACGGCCGTCGGGTGGGAGAGGGTGCCGTCCGCGTTCACGGTGAACCTGGTGTAGCCGTTGCTCTGGCCCAGCCACAGCTGCGAGCCGTCGGGCGAGTACGTCGGGCCCTCCTGCCCGACGGCACCGCTGCCGATCTTCAGGTCGTCCGCCGAGGAGGTGCCGACGCGCTGCTTCACCTCTCCGGTCTTGAGGTCCATGACGACCAGGGACGCGTCACCGTCGGTGATCGAGGCGGCGAGATGGCCGCCGTCCGGACTGACCGAGGACGACATGATCTTGCCGTCGTCGATGAGGGTGCGGCTGCCGTACGGCTTGATGTACTGGTCGCTGGAGACGACCTGGCCGTCGGCGGTGCTCTGGCCGACCTGCTCGGTGCCGAACCGGTGCGTCGAGGCGACCGCGGTGCCCGTGACGCCGAGGGCGACCGCGATGCCCGCCGTCACCAGCGTGGTCCGGCGGCCGACGCGTCTGCCGAAGAGGCTGACCCACTGCTTCTCCCTGACCCGGCGCTGCCGTGTTACCTGCATGGAACTATCCCTCCGAGGTGGTGTCGAGCAGTTCGACGCTGCCGTCGATCTGCCAGAGCGGGTTGGGGGCGTCCTCGGTCGAAGTCCGCACCAGGAAGTAGCCGTTGACTTCCTTCGGACCGTCGCCGTCGGCCACGAACCGCCCGTCCGAGCCGATGTCGAGCTGGTAGACGGCGGTCCCCGCGACCGGGACGCCGGGGAGACGCCAGGTCACGACGCAACGCCAGTCGTTGCCCGGCCCCTCCTGGGCGCCTCGGCCGGCGCTCTTGGTGCACGCCGCCGTGGCCCGCAGCTGCGCCTCGGTGACGGCGGGACGGTGGAGCTGCTCGGTCTGCAGGCGGTAGAGGTGGGCGAATGCCGTGGCGAGGGACCGCTGTACCTTGTCCTGCCGGATTCCCGAGCCCATGGACGGTGTCGTCACGGCGACGACCGTGACCGTGAGGGCGAACAGTCCGACCAGCGGCAGGAGTCCGAGGGCGATCGCGCGGTGCCCCGAGCCGTCGTAGGTGGCGTTGGTGAAGTCGCGCCGCAGGAACAGCAGTCGGGCCAGCGCGGTCGCGGAGACCGCCCAGGTCAGGCTGACAGCGATGCCGATCAGGAGCGGGCCGATCTGCGCCGGGCCGGTGAACAGGCCGTTCCAGGCGATGAAGGCATGACCGGGCAGGGCGAGGCGCAGGGCGACGGGCAGCGGCAGCATCTGGGCGACCTGCATCGCGAGCGCGACGAGCGCGGGCAGCAGCAGCCCCATCGGGGACCGTCCGAGCGCGACCGACCCGAGGAACCCGATCGCGGCGAGGGCCAGGGTCGGGGCGAGCACGCAGGCCCAGGCGAGGAAGACCCTCCCGGCGGCGTCCGCCGGCGCCAGCAGGTGGCCGTCGAGGCCGACCAGCGGCCGGTTGCCGACCGTCACGATCCCGCCGAGCGTGCCGGAACAGGCCAGCCCGGTCACGAGCAGCAGGATGACGCTGAGGCCGGCCAGTACCTTCGCCGCGAAGATCCGCCGAGGCGACCGGACCGCGACGAGCAGATGGCGCCAGGTGCCGAGCCGGTCCTCGGAGGCGAACACGTCGCCCGCGACCACCGAGGTCAGCAGCGGGAGCGCCCAGGTTCCCGCGAAACCGAGGATCACCAGCGGTCCGGCCCACCCCGTGGCGTGCATCCAGCGGCCGAAGAGGGTGTCGGAGGGGAGCGTGCTCTGCTCGCTCACCGCGGCGACGAACAGCGCCGGCGTGATCCAGCAGGCCAGGACGAGCAACCGGATCCGCCACTGCGAGAGCAGCTTGACCAGCTCGAAGCGGTAGCCGCGCACCACCGTGACCCGGCGGGCGGTGGCGCGGTCGAGGGCCATGGCCGCGGTCATCCGCCGTCCTCCCGCCGCTCGGTGAGGGCGAGGAAGGCTGCCTCCAGCGGCGACACCACCGGGGCGAGCTCGCGCACCGCGATGCCCGCCCGGACGAGTCGCACCACCAGTTCGTCGAGAGCGGGCACCAGGGCGCGTACGACGAGCCGTCCCTCGAAGGCCCCGTGCCGGGACCCGGCGTCGTCGACGAGGTGGATGCCGGCCGTGTCGGAGGCCACCCGGCGGGCGGCCTCGGCGTCGGAGGTGAGCAACCGGTAGCCCAGCTCACGGTTCTCGGCGGCCAGCTTGCTCAACGGTCCGGAGAACACCACCCGTCCGGTCGCGAGGATCGTGACCTCGGAGCACAGGGCCTCCAGGTCGTCCATCCGATGACTCGAGAGCACGACGCTGGTCCCGTCGGCCGCGAGTCTTTCGAGGACGCCGTGTACGTGCCTTTTGCCGGCCGGGTCGAGACCGTTGGAAGGCTCGTCGAGCACGAGCAGCCGGGGCTTGGTGAGCAGGGCGGCGGCGAGCCCGAGCCGCTGACGCATTCCCAGGGAGAAGCCGCGGGTCCGGTCGTCGGCGACATCGGTGAGCCCGACCTGGTCGAGCACGTCGTCGATTCCCGTCACCCGCGCCTCTGTCCGCGCGTCGTTGCCGCGGAGGGCGGCCAGGGCGGCGAGGTTCTGCCTGGCGGTGAGCGAGGGGTAGAGCCCCGGCCCGTCCACGAAGCCGGCCACACCGTCGGGAGCGGCGAGGGTCCGGCCGGTCGGCGTACCCAGGATTTCCAGCCGGCCGCTGTCGGCGACGGCCAGACCCAGCAGGAGGCCGAGCAACGTCGTCTTGCCGGCGCCGTTCGGGCCCACCAGGCCGTGTATCTGACCCTGCATCACGTCAAGGTCGATTCCGTCGAGTGCGACGACGTCACCAAAGCATTTGCCGATCCCGCGAGCCCGGACTGAAAGGAGTGTGTCCATGGGTCCCTTCTCTCGAAGCCTTCAGGGACCTTAGGGACTGCATAAAGCGCTCACAGGAACGGTGAATTGAACGTTGCTGGAACGGGAGAAGATCCGGCCGCGGCTGGGCCGGTGACCTGCTGAAATGATCCGCACCTTTGCACGTCTGGATCGCGGGGAGATCGCTCCGTCGCATATCCGCAACCGCGGACGACGTCACCGCCCTGATCCTTGTCAGGGCAAGGCGACGGCAAATTCGAGTACATGGATCAGTCGGCAGAGAGCCAGGACTGGGCAAAGCCCGGACGGAGATGGTCCGTTCGAACTACCGTGCCGAAGTTCGGCGCGCCGGACGCATGGAGCGTGCGTGCGCGGCGCACTGTGCGGGTGCCGCGGAGGGCGGCGTCCACGGCGCCCCGCGCGGGGGGTCGCGCAAGCGCCGAGCGGCCGACCGCGGTGAGGTCCTCGCGGTGCTCCGTGTCCTCGCGGCACAGTGGGAAGGTACCGATCCCATCCGGAAGTTGGGCCGATCCGCCCCGGACGAAGGAGTCCACCATGGAGTACCCCGACCTGTCGGACCTGCCGGCGGAACTGCGGGATGCCGTCGTCGAACGCGGGTCGCTCAACGTCTACCGCATGATCATGCACTCGCCCGGACTCGCCCCCGGCCTCCTGAAGATGAGTGACGCGATCTTCCAGAACAACTCGCTCCCGGACCAGTGGCGCGAGCTCGCCATCGTGCGCGTCGGCCACGCCCACCGGGCGCCGTACGAGGTCCACCACCACCAGAACCTCAGCCGTCTGGTCGGCCTGAGCCAGGCCGCGATCGCCGCCGCAGCGACCGGTTCCACGGAGGGGCTGCCGCAGGAGGAGGCGTTGATCCTCCGCTGCACGGACCGTCTGCTAGCCCGGCACACCCTGAGCGACACCGAGCGCGCGGAAGCGCTGGAGTTCCTGACCGTGAATCAGCTCGCCGACCTCGTCATCACGGTCGGCTTCTACCAGCTCGTCACCAACTTCCTCAACACCTTCGACGTGACGACCGACGGCGAGACCGACCCGTACTGAGCCACCACGGAGCCGCCTCCCCCGCCCGAAAGCCCCGGCGCGGGCGGGCGGGGTCGAGTGCTGGTCACCGCCCCGACCGAGCGGGTGACCGGCGCGGGCACGAATGGCTGCCCGCTCCCGTATCCGGGATACCCCGGCGCGGGACGGCCGGTCGTCAGGCCGACCTCCCCGGCCCAGCGCTCAGGCCTCCTGGAGGAGTGCAGGGACGGGGAGTTCGCCCGAGCCTCGGACGATCAGGCGGGTGGGGACGGTGATGGTGCGGGTTCGGGTGCGGTCGCCGTCGAGTCGGGTCAGGGCGGTGGTCGCGGCGGCTCTGCCGAGTTCTTCCGGGTCCTGGGCGACGACGGTCAGGGCCGGTTCGAGTGCCTCGGCCAGCGATACGTCGTCGAAGGCGACGACGGCCACCTGCTTGCGCCTGCTGCGGGCCAGTTCGGCGACTATCCCCAGCGCCATGATGTTGTTGCCGGCGAAGAGGGCGGTGGGAGGATCGGCCAGGCCGAGGAGCTGGGCGGTCGCGGCCTCGGCGCCCCGCTGGTCGTGGGCGTTGGTGACGAGCGCGCGGTCCTGGGGGATGCCGGCCGCCTCCAGCGCCGAGCGGTAGCCGGCCAGCCGTTCGCGCCGGGTGTACAGCTTCGGGGGCAGGTCGCCGACGAAGCCGATGCGCCGGTGGCCGTGGGCGACGAGGTGGGCGACGCCGTCGTGGGCTCCGGCGCGGTTGGAGCTGACGATGCTGTCCGTCAGCAGGCCGACTCCGGGGCGGTCCAGGAAGATCACGGGTAGTCCCGCCGTGCGGTGGGACCTGAGGTGGGTGTGGTCGGCGCCGACGGACGGGACGACCATCAGGATGCTGACCCGGCGGGCGAGGAACTTGTCCGTCAGGGCGCGTTCGCGCTCGGGGTCGTCCGCGGAGGAGCCCATGAGCAGGGTCAGTCCGCGCTCGCGGACGGTGTCCTCGATGGCGCGGGCCACGGCTCCGAAGAAGGGGTTGGCGAGGTCGGGAATGACCAGGCCGATGGTGGTGTCCGGGCCGCCGACGCGGATGTTGCGGGCCATGAGGTTCGGCTGGAAGCCGAGCTTGGCCACTGCGGCCAGTACCTGTTCCCTGGTCTGCGCGGAGGCGGGCCCGTCCTCGTTGAGGACCCGGGAGACCGTCTTGGCGCTGACGCCGACTTCTCGGGCGACGTCGGCCAGGGTAGGGCGGCGGTTCGCTGCCATGGAGGAAACCGTCTCCTGAGGGCTCTCGGTTCCGGCCGCGGCCTCGGCCGGAATCCGCGAGAGCGGGTTCGTGCTGTCAGGTGGCCTGGACTCCGGCGGCCTTCGCGGCCTCCGAGTCCGCTACGACAGTATCTCCGGCCTCGTCCACGGTGAGAGCGCCGGTCATGATGGCGACGACCTCGGCCATGGAGTAGTCGGAGGGCTTGATCACGGCGGCGCGCCGGCCGAGGCGGTGCACGTGGATCCGGTCGGCGATCTCGAAGACGTGGGGCATGTTGTGGCTGATCAGAACGACCGGCATGCCCTTGTCCCGGACGCGCCGGATCAGGTCGAGAACCTGGCCGGACTCCTTGACGCCCAGGGCGGCGGTGGGTTCGTCCATGACGACGACGCTGCTGGCCCAGGCGACGGAGCGGGCGACCGCCACGGCCTGGCGCTGTCCGCCGGAGAGCGTCTCCACCGACTGTGTCAGCGAGCGCAGGCCGATCTTCAGGTCGGCCATGTGCTCGGCCGCCTCCTGGCGCATGCGCTTCTTGTCCAGCATGCGGAAGACACTGCCGAGGACGCCGGGGCGGCGCAGCTCCCGGCCGAGGAACATGTTCGAGGCGATGTCCATCGAGGCGGCCACGGCGAGGTCCTGATACACCGTCTCGATGCCGTGGGCGCGGGCGCTCTGCGGACCGGAGAAGGTGATGGGTTCACCGTTGAGCCGTATCTCCCCCGCGTCGGGGACCACCGCGCCGGTGAGGGCCTTGATCAGGCTGGTCTTGCCGGCGCCGTTGTCGCCGATGACGGCGAGGACCTCGCCGGGGAGCAGGTCGAAGTCGGCGCCGTCGATGGCGGTGACCTGGCCGTACCGCTTGACCAGGCCGCGGGCCTGCAGAACGGGCGTGAGGGCGGTGGTGGCGGTCATCGGGCCTTCCTCCGGGAGATCTGGTCGACGGTCACCGCGAGGATCACCAGGACGCCGGTGATCAGGGTCTGGTAGATGGAGGCGACGCCCATCAGCTGGAGTCCGTTGCGGAACACACCGACGATGAGGACACCGATGAAGGTGCCCAGGACCGAGCCGCGGCCACCGAACAGGCTCGTGCCGCCGAGGACCACGGCGGTGATGCTGTCGAGGTTGTCGGTCTGCCCGGCCTGGGGATCGCCGACCCCGGTGCGGGAGATGAGCAGCAGGGCGGCGATGCCGTACAGCAGACCGGCCACGGTGTAGATGCCGATGGTGAGGCGGGAGGTACGGATGCCGTTCAGCCGGGCCGCCTCGGCGCTGTTGCCCAGGGCGTAGACGTGCCGGCCCCAGCCGGTGCTGCTCAGCGCGTAGGCGAGGAGGAGGAACAGGGCGATGGTGACCAGGGAGCCGTAGGTGATGTCGGTGTGGCCGAGGGGGAAGGTCTCCCCGAGGGCGGTCAGCGAGCCGGGCAGGCTGGTGACCGTCTGCTCCTCGGAGTAGATGTGGGTCAGCGCGAACGCCACGTTGAGCATGCCGAGGGTCACGATGAACGGAGGCAGCGGGATCTTCTGCACCAGCAGCCCGTTGAGCAGGCCGAAGCCGCCGCAGACGACCAGGCCCAGCGTGATCGCGACGAGCGGCGGGACGGAGCCCTCGGCCGCCATCTTGGCGATCACGATGCTGCCGAACGCCATCACCGCCCCGCACGACAGGTCGATCCCCGCCGTCAGGATGATCAGGGTCTGTCCGATGGCGAGGGTGCCCACGACCATGACCTGCTGCACGATCAGCGAGAAGTTCCCGCCGGTCAGGAACTGGTCGGTCGAGAAGGAGAAGAAGGCGCAGGCCAGGAGGAGGGCGACCAGGGGTCCGGTGGTCGGCGCCGTGAGCAGTCTGCGGGCCGTGGTCGGTGCTTTGAGCTCCGAGTACGGCGTGGTCGTGGCTGTCATGCGAAATCCTTGTCGGAAGACAGATGTCCTTGTCGGGGGCGGAAGCGGTACTCCCTGCCGACGGGGGCGAGGGCATGAGCTCCCGCCGTCGGCGACGGGAGCCCAGCCCGGTAGCCGGGCGGCGGGGGAAAGCCGAGCCCCCCAACCGGACGGCGGGAGGAGCCGATCCCCGCAACCGGACGGCGGGAGCCGAGCCCCGCAACCGATAACGGGAGCCGAAGTCGTCGTCGTCCGGGGCGGGCGCCGAAGTCCCTGCCGTGCGGGGACGGGAGCCGTGGCCCTCGCGCCCCGGGGGCGGGAACCGTAGCCCTCGCGTCCCGAGGGCGGGAGCCGAAGTCCTCGCCCCCCAAGGCGACGGCGTCAGGTCCGTCGCCGGGACGAGGGGGCGGTCGTTCCCCGTCGGGGGAGGGCTGGGGTGACCGCCCCGCCGAGGGGAGTGGCGGTGTCGTGTTCACGGTCCCAGGGGGCGGCTCAGCCCCAGCAGTTCTCCAGGCCGTAGCCGGTGTCCTTCGAGGTGACCCCGTCCTGCGCCTTGTCGGTGATCAGCGTGACGCCCGTGTCGGTGTAGCCGGACGCCTTCTTGCCGTCCTTGGCGTACGTCACGACGGCCTTCACGCCCTCGGCGGCCATCTTCAGCGGGTACTGCTGCGAAGTCGCGGCGATCTTGCCGTCCTTGACGGCCTGGGTGCCGGTGCAGCCGCCGTCGACGGAGACGATCAGGACGTCCTTCTCCCGGCCCTTGGCCTTCAGCGCGGTGTACGCACCGAGGGCCGCCGGTTCGTTGATGGTGTAGACGACGTTGATCCCGGGCGACTTCTGCAGACAGTTCTCCATCGCGGTCTGGCCCTTGGCCTGGTCGCCGCCGGTGTCCTGGGCGCACACGACGTCCTTTTCGGTGGCGCCGAAGCCCTTCAGGAAACCGTTGTGCCGCTGGACGCCGACGGAGACGCCCGGCGCCAGGTCGAGGGCGGCGATCTTCGCCGTCTTGCCCTTCATGGCAGCCTTGGCGTACTCGCCGATCAGCTGGCCGGCCTTGAGGTTGTCGGTGGCGAAAAGGGCGTCGACCGCGCTCTCCGGCTCGGTCGGGGTGTCCAGCGCGATGACCAGAACACCCTTGGCGCGGGCCTTCTGGATCGCGGGCACGATCGCCTTGGAGTCGCTCGGGGTGATCAGGATGCCCTTCACCCCGGCGGCGACCATGTTCTCGATCGCGGTGACCTGCCCGGCGTTGTCCCCGTCGAACTTCCCTGCCGCGGTGGACAGTTGGGCACCGTTCTCCTTGGCCGCCTTCTCCGCGCCCTCCTTCATCTTCACGAAGAACGGGTTGGTGTCGGTCTTGGTGATCAGACCGACCTTGACCTCGTCCGAGCCGGAGCTCGAGGAGCCCGAGCCGGAGCCGGAACCGCAGGCCGTCAGGGTGAGGGCCGCGACGCCCGTGACCGCGGCGGCTCTGAGGAGGGACGAGGACAGACGAGTGGTGCGAGACATGATCGACTCCTGTGGGATAGCGAGCGGCACGGGGTTGGGATCAGAGCGTGCTGCCCGGGGTGTCATCGTTGACTTATGTCATCGTTGACACTGCCTGGCCAGGATGATGGACTCCGGATCCCGGCAACGTCAATGCCTTCCACCCGTCACAAATCGGCAACGTCGGCAGCCGTCGTCTCCACGCGGCCGGTCAACGACCGTGCCACCACGCCGCCGCATTGCCGACTTTGCGCCGCCCCTTCGCCCGGTCTTTCCCAGTCCTTTCAGTCCTTTCCGAGCCCGTCGAGCCCGTCGAGCCCCTCGAGCCCTCCGAGCCTTCGGAGCCTTTCGAGCCTTCCGAGCCTTTCGAGCCTTCCGAGCCTTTCGAGAGAGAGCAGCCCATGAGCACGCGTCAGATCACCGTTCTGGGAGAGTGCGTCGCGGACGCCTTCACGGAACCGGCAAACGCCTCGAACGAACTCGCTCTGCGGGTGCTGCCGGGCGGCGGGCCCGCGAACACCGCGGTCGCCCTGGCCCGGCTCGGGACGCCGGCCCGCTTCCTCGCGCGTCTGTCAGGCGATGTGTTCGGCCGCCTGTTCAGGGCCCATCTCGAGGCGTCCGGTGTGGACCTGTCGTACGCCGTCGCCGCCGCCGAACCCAGCACGCTGGCCGTGGCGGAACTGGACGCCACCGGGCAGGCGGCGTTCTCGTTCCATGCGCAGAACACGGCCGACTGGCAGTGGACTCCGGGCGAACTGGCGAGGGTGGATCTGTCCGGGACGGCCTGCGTGCACACCGGGTCGCTGGCGTTGGTCCGTGAGCCCGGCGGGGCGGTGGTGGAGGAGTTCCTGGCGGCGGCGGCCCCGCGGGCCACCATCAGCATCGACCCCAACGTCCGGCCGCTGCTGGTGCGCCCCGAGGCCTACCGCGCCCGGTTGGCGCGCTGGTGCGCTCTCGCCGACATCCTGCGCCTGAGCGGGGACGACCTGGAACTCCTCCTGCCGGGCACCCCGCCCGAGCAGGCGTGCGACACCTGGCATGCCGCCGGGGTGCGGCTCGTCGTGATCACGCTCGGCGACGACGGCGCCCTGGCCTCGCTCGACGGCGAACGGCTGCGGGTGCCCGCGGTGGCCACGCGGGTCGTCGACACGGTCGGCGCGGGGGACTCCTTCACCGCCGGGCTGCTGCACCAGCTCGGCTCCCGTGGACTTCTCGGTGGCCGGCTGGCCGGACTCGGTCTCGACGACGTCGCGGAAGCCTGCCGGTTCGGCGCCCGGGTCGCGGCGCTGACCTGCTCGGTCGCCGGTCCGAATCCGCCGTGGCGGGACCAGTTGGCAGACCTCACGGCCGCCGGCGGCGCCTGACCGTCCTGGCCGGCCGGGCGGGCCCCGACGGACGATTCCGCCGGAACCGTTGACGCGTCGGCAGGATGTCGTTCATCATCGGGCCACTCGATGTCATCGATGACATAAGTCAACGATGACATGGCATCACCCCTGGTCGGCGGAGTGGACGACCGAACGGCGACCAGGGCGTCACCTGCCGGCCGGATCGCGTGGTCCGGCACCTCGGCCACGGCCACAGGTGACGTCCGCGACTGACAAGGACACGAGACCGTGAAGAAGACCCTGCTCGCCGAGTTCACCGCCCGTGAGGGAGCGCAGGACGAGGTCGCCCGCCTGATCGGCGACTACGCCCTCAAGGTGCGCGAGGAAGAGGGCAACATCGCCTTCGACGTCTACACCAGGGAAGCCGACCCGCGCGCCTTCTGGATCTTCGAGGTGTACCGGGACGAGGACGCCTTCCAAGCGCACCTCAACGCCCCGTACGGCGGCCCCTTCAACGACGTCCTCGTCCCGCTGATCGAGGAGGACGCCTCCGTGCTGACGTTCCTGAACCCGCTGTCCGCGGAGCTGTGACCGGCATCCGACCAGGTAGCTATGGGGCGGGGCGGGACGAGCCGGGCGGCGGTGCGTGCACTGCTCCACGGTCGGCGGTCCGCCACGTCGGTCGCTCCGCCGCCCCGACTCTGACCCCGGAACGGCGAAGCCCCACCGGTACAGGCGGCCGTCACTACCGGCCGCCGGCGCGGTCTGCCAGGACCGTGCCCAGTGATTCGGAGGACGACCCTGGCCGGAATCGAGAACCAGGCGCCTCGCGCTGACGAGCATAGTCGCGGCGGGTCCGTCCCCGTCGTCGGCCAGCCGCGAGTTCGGAACTGAGCGCGCTGCGGCTTCGGAAGGCTTCATCCCTGTGAAGTCGCCGTCGTCGCAGGCGATCAGCCAAAAGCGCGTGAAGCACCTGAGGGCTCACGCGAAGCCCCGTCGTCCCACGCAGAAGCCCCGCCGTTTCCGGCGCGGCGATGGCCGACGGAGTCACGCGGGCGCCGGGCCCGAGCTTTCGCGGAGGATCAGCTCCGTGCCTGCGAACGTCGGAGCGGGGGGCCGGTAGCCGGACTCCAGCTGGGCCCGCAGGAGTGCGAAGGCGTCGCGGCCCAGGCCCTGGAAGTCCATCCGGACGGTGGTGAGGGAGGGGGTGACGAACCCCGAGTGCGGGGCGTCGTCGAAGCCGAGGACGCTGACGTCCCCCGGCACCGACCGCCCCGCGTGGTGCAGAGCGCGCAGCACGCCCAGCGCCAGATCGTCGTTGCCGCACAGGATCGCCGTGACGCCCGGGTCGCCGGCGAGTGCCCGTCCCTGGTCGTAACCGACCTGCGCGTCCCAGCCCTTGCCGCCGTGGGGTTCGGTCGGGTTGATGCCGGCCGCCTCCAGGGCCCCTCGCCAGCCCTGCGCCCGTGGGCCTTCCGAGCGCCGGGTGTCCGTGCCCCCCGAGGTGGGGATCGCCACGTAGTGAACCGTCCGGTGCCCGAGTTCCAGCAGGTGCGCGGTGGCGGTGCGGGCCGCTTCACGGTCGTCCGCTCAGACGGCCGGACGGGGAGGTGTCCGCCCGTGGGACGGCGCTTCGACGACCGCGGCGCACGGCACGTTCTCCGGGACCCGGTCCAGAGCCGCGGCGGCGAGCCGGTCGAAGCCGATGACCATCAGTCCGCCACCGTCGGCCGCGGCCGAGGAGATGGTGCGGTCCAGGTCGTCCTCGGGCGTCAGCAACTTCACGCCCAGCGAGTAGCCCGCGGCGCGGGCCGCTTCCTCCAGGCCCTGGAGGGTGGCCGCGTAGCCGTAGAGGGTCGTGTTCGACGTCAGGACGGTGACCGCCCGGGTCACGCCGCCGGCCAGCGCGAACGCTGTGGGGTTGCGCCGGAATCCCAGCGTCTCGATGGCCGCCTCGACCCGTTTTCGGGTCTCCTCGCGGACGTTCGGGTGACCGTTGATGACCCTCGAAACCGTCTGGTACGAGACGCCCGCGACCTGAGCGACGTCCCGGATGCTGGCGGCCTTGCGCGGTCCCTGTCCGGGGTCCGAGGGGCTGCCGGGGCGTGTGTGACCGGTCACATCCATCCTCTCAGTGTGAGCGGTCACAACGTCGGCCGTCAACACGGGCCGGTGATGTGCCCGGCGGTCGTAGCGACGCACCTCGCACGCCGCCGGTTCCCTCGGACGCGGTGTGCGGGCTGGGCCGCCCGTCGAATCGCGTGCCGGTCTCAGCTCGGCGCGGGTCTCAAGTTCAGCGTCGTTCTCAAGTTCAGCGTCGGTCTCAGCTCAGCGTCGCGTAGACGATGAGGTTGTTCACCGGGTGCCCCTGCGCGTCGAAGTCGCCGTCGCAGGTGATCAGCCGCAGGGCGCGGTCCCCTGTCGGGCCGTAGACCCTCTTGGTGGGGAAGGCGCTCTTGCTGACGCTCTCGGTGCTCGTGACGGAGAAGTGCGCCGCTTTTCCCTGCCGGTCGGTGACGGTGATGTCCGCACCCTTGGCGATCTTGTTGAGGTCGTGGAAGACGGCCTTGCCGAACCGGGTGTCGTTGTGGCCGATGATGACGGCGGCACCGGGCTCACCGGGCACGGCACCGCCGGTGTACCAGCCCGCGGTCATGCCCCTTTCGGCCGGTGGGACCTCCACGGTGCCGTCCGTGTTGAGACCCAGTTTCATCAGGGAACTGCTGATCCCGATCGAGGGGATGGACACCTTGGCGGGGGCGGGGAGCCGCTCGGTCCGCGGGGCGCCGCCGGACGCGGGGGTGCCCACGGCGGCGGGGGAGGCCGAGGTGCCGGCGGAGGCCGGGGCGGCCACGTCGGAGGCCTTCCCGGGGTCGGACGAGCAACCCGTGAGGACGGCCAGGGTCACGGGTACGGCGAGGGCGAGGCGGGTGAGGTGGGTGAGGCGGGTGAGGTGGGCGAGTTGGGTGCCTCGGGTGAGGCCGGTGAGGTGGCCGACGGCCGGCGGGGTGGCGACGCGGGGCCGTACCGGACGGGGTGCAGGGGACACGACGGGCTCCAGAGCAGGGTTGGTGCGTAAGCGGCGGTGGGTCGGGCCGCGCGTGGTGGACGGCCTGGCCGGGGTCGGACGGCGAACGGTGGACGGCGGACGGCGGACCCCAGACGGCGAACGGCGGACGGCGGACCCCGGACGGCAGACGGAAAACGGCGGACGGCGGACGGCGGACTTCAGACGCTGAACGGCGGACGGCGGACGGCGGACGGCGGGGTGTGACGGTGATGCGCAGCGGTTCGCGGTGATGTGCGGTAGGCCACGGCGATACGCGCAGGCGCCGCCCGTTGAGGGGCGGCGCCACGTTGTGCCGGTCGGGATTTGTGCGGGGTCAGCCGTTGCGTCGGTCGGCCGTGCGGCGGCGTATGACGTAGGTGCCCGCGCCGGCGAGAAGCAGGGCGCCGGCGGCCGAACCGGCGAGAGCGGTGGTGCCGGCGCCGCTGTTCCCGCCGTCGGCCACGGCCTCGCCCGCGGCTACGCCGCCCCGCGGCAGCCCCTTGGCGGCCTCGGCCTTCCTGGCCGCGACCGCCGCGTCCTCCTTCGCCTTCTTCGCCTTGGTCACCTTGTCGGCTTCGGCCTTCCTCTTGGCCACGGCCGAGTCTTCGGCCGTCGTCGCGCTCGCCGCCGGGGTCGGGTCGTCGGCGAAGGCCGCGGTGGCGGGGGCGAGCATCACGCCGCCCGCGAGGGCGGTCAGTACGGCGAAACGCAGGGTGAGACGGCGGGACATGTGTGACTCCAGTTCCAGCCCGGCCACGGTGACCAGGCTTGGCCGAAGACTGGCCGCCACTTGTGAAGAAGCTGTCAGAGGCTCATGGTCATCGAGTCATCGAGTCATCGAGTCATCGAGTCATCGAGGCGTCAGGCCATTGATGCGTCGGGCCGTCGGGCCGTCGGGTCGCCAGGCCGCAGGCTCGTCGAGTCGTCGAGTCGTCGGGGGCACCGAGTGGTCGGGTCGGCGGGCCAGGGGGTCAGGTCAGGGGTGATGGGGGCGTCGCCTCAAGGGCGGCCTGTGGTTTCCTCGCCGTCCGTCCGCCGACCGGTGTCCCCGCCGGGCAGGCCGGACAGGGCGGACAGGCCGGGCACCGCGGGTACCGCGGGTACCGCGGGCACGGCGGGCAGGGCGGGCAGGGCGGACAGGGCGGACAGGCCGGGCGCGGCGGGCAGGGCCGGCAGCCGCAGGGTGAAGACCGAGCCCTGTCCTTCGGTGCTCACCACGCTTGCCGTGCCCCCGTGTGCCTCGGCGAGCTTGAGCACGATCGCCAGCCCGAGGCCGCTGCCGCCGGTGCTGCGGTTACGGGACTTCTCCGCCCGCCAGAAGCGGTCGAACACATGCGGCACGTCGACCGCCGGGATGCCGCTACCGGTGTCGGCCACCTCGACGGCCACCTCGTCCCCGGCCTCCGTGACGTACGAACGCAGCGTCACCCTGCCGCCGGCCGGGGTGTGGCGTACGGCGTTGGAGAGCAGGTTGCTGACCGCCTGGCGCAGCCGGACCGGGTCGGCCTCGATGGGCGGCGCAGGAGGGGAGCCGGGCGCCTTGGAGACCTCCAGGGTCACGCCCCCGGTCTCGGCCGGCCCCTGGTGTGCCGCGGCGACCTGGCCGAGCAGGTCGTCGACGGACATCGGCTCCCGGTGCAGCCGCAGCGCGCCCGCGTCGGCCGCCCCCAGGTCCTGGAGATCGTTGATGAGGTGCTGGAGCTGTATCGCCTCGTCGAGGAGCGAGGAGACGAACGCCGGGTCCGGCTCGGCCAGACCGTCGTGCGCGGCCTCCAGCCAGCCGCGGATGTTGCTCAGCGGGGTGCGCAACTCGTGGGCGACGTCGCTGACCATCACCTTGCGCTGTTCCTCGAGCCGGGTCCGGTGTGCGGCCATGTCGTTGAAGGCCGCCGCCAGCCGTCCGATCTCGTTGTCCGGGCCGACCGGCACGGGCGCCGAGTCCAGGCCGTCCCGCATCCGCTGAGCGGCGCCGGTGAGCGCGTGCAGCGGCCGTACGAGCCGGGTCCCGGCGATCACCGAGGCGCCTACGGTGAGAGCGAGGACGAGGGCCGTGACACCGGCGATGCGCGCGGTGTTGGCCGGCGAGAGGTCGAGGCCGGCCGCGCTGACGGCGCCGGGGCCGTCGATGAACAGCAGGGTGGGCGCGGCGACATAGGCCGTGAGTTGTTCACGCCGGGCGCTGCCGACACAGGCCGCCACGGCCCGGTCGTACCCGCTGTCACGGGCCCGCGTCCTGCGGTCGGCCGGAACGCCCGCCGCTGCCGCCGCCTCCTCGTCCATCCGCCGCTTGATCGCCTCTTCGTCGGAGATGCCGGACTCGGGCACGGGGACCGGCGCCGCCGAGCCGGTCTCCGCACCTCCCTGTCCGTATCCCCGGTCCCAGGACAGGTCCAGGGTCAGCTTCACGCCCGTGCGGCCCTGCCGCTTCAGGCACGCGTCGGCGAGTTGCCCGAGGGCGCGCAGCGCCTTCTCCTCGGTCGCGGTGGTACCGGCCCCGCCGACGGCCAGACACTTCAACTCCCGTTCACGGTCGGTATTGTCGCTCACGAACCGGACCCAGGGCCGCCCGCTGGGGCTGTCGACGACGTCCGCGGCGATGCCCATCCCCGCCAGGCACTCCGTGCTCCGGGCAGTGGCCCTGCGCAGGACCGTACGTTCCTTCGCCGGCAGCAGGAACGGCCCCACGGCCCGTGGATCGACGCGGTCCGTGCCGACCGGGACGGCGTCGGGCACCAGCACGGTGTCGACCGACAGCGGGTCGAGGACCGCCGACGCCTGCCGTGGCAGCGAGGCGGCGGGCGAGGTGCCGGCGGCGGAGTCCAGGAGCGGTCGCCGGTCCTCGGTGGTCAGTACGATCCGGCGTCCGGACTCCCGGGCCAGATCGCGCACGGTGCCGTCGGCGCCCGCCCAGTCGGGATGGCCGGCCGCGTAACCCAGCAGGGTGTTGTAGATTTTTGCGTCGGCACTGAGGTTGCGTCCCTGCTCCTGGCGGATCGCGACGGAGGTCGTCTGCACGGCGAGCCAGGCGGTGGCGGCGACCGAGCACGACGCCACCAGCGCGGAGACGGTCAGCATCCGGCCCAGCAGGCTCTTGCGCAGCGGCGGTCGCGGCCGCTTCATCCCCTTCATGCGCTTCGTCCGTTCGTCATGACGACGCACGGCGGGCCCCCTTCGCGGGGTCGGTCAGCTTGTAGCCGACGCCGAACATGGTGAGCAGCCGGACCGGCCGTCGCGGCGCCCGTTCGATCTTCTTGCGCAGATGCATGACATGTACGTCGACGGTGCGGCCGCTGATGTACTTGTCGAAGCCGTGCAGCTCCGCCAGGAGCCGCTGCCTGGTGAAGACCCGGTCGGGTTCCGCCGCCATGGCGGCGAGGATGCGGAACTCGCCGGGCGTGCACACGACCGGTGTCCCGCCCACCGACACCTCGTGCCGGACGGGGTCGATCCTCAGCGTGCCGACCGTCAGCGCCTCGTCGGCCGGGACGGACACGGGCGCGGGCGCGAGGCCGGGCAAGGGGCCGGGCGCGGGGCCGGGCACGGTCACGAAGTCGGCGGCGGGGGCGGAGATCCCGGTCCTCGTACGCCGGTCGCGGCGCAGCAGCGTGCGTACCCGGGCCACCAGCTCACGTGGGCTGAACGGCTTGGTCATGTAGTCGTCGGCGCCGAGATCCAGCCCGAGCAGGAGATCGTCCTCGGTACTGCGGGCCGTCAGCATCAGGACCGGTATCTCACGGTCCTCCGCACGTAGGATCCGCACCACGTCGAGGCCGTCGGCCCGGGGCATCATCACATCGAGGACGATCAGGTCGGGTTCCCGGTGCCGGACCTCCTCGAGAGCCGCACGGCCGTCCTCGACGACCGTGACCGCGTGTCCCTCGTGCTCGAGGTAGCGGCGCACCAGTTCTGCCTGCTTCGCGTCGTCTTCGGCGACCATGATGTTTGCGCACACGCCGAGGATCGTAGCGAGCGTCCCACCGGACATCCCGGTAAGTTGTCCTGCCGCTGGGGGAGTTGGGGCGATTCGGCACCCGAGCCGCTCACCGGGGGCCGGAGGACCACTCCAGTTGGCGGACGAGTTCGTCGTCGCCGGGGCGGGTCACGGCCGTACCTCCGGCGCTGCTGGACGGTGGCACGCGGCTCACCCGTTCAGCGACGGAAGGCCGTCAGCACGGCTGGGACGGAAGGCCGTCAGTACGGCTTCGAGCTGGCGCAGCGGCTCGGGGCCGACGACGCGCAGGACGACGGTGTCGGCACCGGCGGCCGCCAGGGCGTGGATGTCGCCGACGGCCTGCGCGGCGGTGCCCGACACGGTGAACACCTCCTCCTGGGGACGGCCGAGCCAGGCTCCGTGGCCCTCGGTGTGCGGGTGCAGGATCCGCGCGACCTGGCTCGGATCGTCGCCCACGCACGCGAAGGACAGCACGGTCAGCGTGTGTTCGGGGCCGGCCCCGCCCTTGGCGGTGAGGGTCCTCGTGTTCTCCAGGTCCTGCGGGCCGTGGCCCTCGGCGATCAGGGTGCCGTCCGCGACCCGGCCGGACAGTTCGAGGGAGCGGGCGCGGACCACGCCCGCCACCACCGGCGGCACCTGGACCGGCGGATGCACCAACTTCACGCCGTCCAGGCGCACTTCGCGGCCCTCCAATTCGACCCGCTCACCGCGCAGCAGTGCGCGCACCGAGGTGATCGTCTCCTCCAGGAGGGCCAGCGGCGACCGGGGGGCGACGCCGACCGACTCCATCCACTCCCGCACCCCGTGCCCGATCCCGGCCACCAGCCGCCCGGGGAACACCCGGGCCAGCGTGGCCAGTTCCATCGCCAGCAGCGCCGGGCTGCGCAACGGGGCGGGTGTGATCCCGATGCCCACCCGCAACCGCTCGGTCGCCCCCAGCGCCACGGCCGCCGCCGACACCCCACCGTTCCAGCCGAGGTCCTCGACCACCCACAGGTCGTCCACCCCGAGCGCCTCGGCCCGCCGCGCGAACCCGGGCAGGTCCTCGGGCGCCCAGTCGCGGTCGTACATGACACCGACCCGTACGTTCGTCACGTTCGTCATGCCCCCGGAACCTACGGGGTGGACGGCGAGTGGATCAACGGCGTATCGAGGCCCGGGGCGGTCGCCCCTGTGCTCCTGGAAGCCCGGTCCGCCCGCATCGTCCCGGGCGTTGTCAGTGGTGGCAGGCAGGATGTGAGGCATGACAACACCCGGTGCAGTGATCGAGGATGCCGTCGCCTACGCGCAGGCGATCGAGGATGCGGTGCGGGCGTCGGCCGCCTACTACGCCGGTGGCACTTCGGTGCTGGACGACGACGCCTACGACCGGCTGGTCCGCTCCATCGCGGCGTGGGAGGACGAGCACCCGGAGCAGGTGCTGCCCGACTCGCCGACCGGGAAGGTCGCAGGCGGAGCGGTGAAGGGCGATGTCCCGCACACGAGAGCCATGCTGAGCCTGGACAACGTTTTCTCCCCGGAGGAGTTCACCGCGTGGACCGCCTCGCTCGCCCGGCGCGTCGGCCATGAAGTCACCCCGTTCAGTGTCGAGCCGAAGCTGGACGGTCTGGCGATCGCGGCCCGTTACACCCGCGGCCGTCTGACGCGGCTGATCACCCGCGGCGACGGGACGGCCGGGGAGGACGTCTCGCACGCCATCGGCACCGTCGAGGGCCTGCCGGCCGTACTGTCGGAACCGGTCACGGTCGAGGTGCGCGGCGAAGTCCTGATGACGACCGCCCAGTTCGAGCACGCCAACGAGGTACGCACCGCGCACGGCGGCGCACCCTTCGCCAACCCGCGCAACGCCGCGGCGGGCACCCTGCGCGCCAGGGAACGCGCCTACACCGTGCCCATGACCTTCTTCGGCTACGGTCTGCTGCCCCTGGAAGACACCGATCCCGCGCTGGCCGCGCTGCTCGAGGAGAGCGCGCACAGCGACCTCATGATCCGGGCCGGCGCGTACGGCGTGCACACCACCGCGGCGACGGCCGTGCCCGGCATCACCGCGAGCACGGCCGAGGAGGTGCTGGCCCGCGTCACCGAGATCGCCGCGTTGCGGGCCTCGCTGCCCTTCGGGATCGACGGGATCGTCGTCAAGGCCGACCTGGCCGCCGACCAGCTGGCCGCCGGATCGGGTTCGCGGGCCCCGCGCTGGGCGACCGCCTACAAACTGCCCGCCGTCGAGAAGATCACCCGGCTGCTCGCCGTGGAGTGGAACGTGGGCCGGACCGGCATCATCGCCCCCCGAGCCGTCCTGGAACCCGTGCGGATCGACGGCTCCACCATCACCTACGCCACCCTTCACAACCCGTCCGACATCACCCGCCGCGACCTGCGCCTGGGCGACCACGTCATGGTCCACCGGGCCGGGGACGTCATCCCCCGCATCGAAGCGCCCGTCGCCCATCTGCGCACCGGCGACGAACAGCCCATCGTCTTCCCCGAGGCGTGCCCGCGCTGCGGCTCGGACATCGACACCAGCGAACAGCGCTGGCGCTGCGTCAACGGCCGCAACTGCCACCTCGTCGCCTCCCTGTCCTACGCCGCCGGACGCGACCAGCTCGACATCGAGGGCCTCGGCCACACCCGGGTCGTCCAACTCGTCGAAGCCGGCCTGGTCGCCGACCTGGCCGATCTGTTCGCCCTCACCCGCGAACAGCTCCTCGGCCTGGAACGGATGGGGGAGACCAGCACCGACAACCTCCTCACCGCGCTCACCACGGCCAGGAACCAACCGCTGTCCCGCGTCCTGTGCGCCCTCGGCGTCCGCGGCACGGGCCGCTCCATGTCCCGCCGTATCGCACGCCACTTCGCCACCATGGACCACCTGCGCGCCGCCGACGCCGAAGCGATCCAGCGGGTCGACGGCATCGGCACGGAGAAGGCGCCGTCCATCGTCGCCGAGCTCGCCGAACTGGCCCCGCTCATCGACAGACTCGTCGCCGCCGGCGTGAACATGACCGAGCCCGGCGCCACCCCGCCCGCCCCGGCGACGCCCGACGGGACCGACGCGGCCGACGGCGCCGGTGGCGGGGAAGGCGCGCAGGACGTTGGTGCCGGGCCGCTGGCCGGGATGACCGTGGTCGTCACCGGGGCGATGACCGGAGTACTGGAGAAGCTCAGCCGCAACCAGATGAACGAGCTCATCGAACGTGCCGGCGGCCGCTCCTCCTCCAGTGTCTCCAAGAAGACCAGCCTGGTCGTCGCCGGGGAAGGCGCCGGGTCCAAGCGGGCCAAGGCCGAAACCCTCGGGATCCGTCTCGCCGCGCCGGACGAGTTCGCCGAGCTCGTCGCCGACCACGTGGACGCGGGTACCGGCGGGGAGCCGACGGTCCAGGACAGGTCGTAGACGCGCGTGGGGCCCGCCGGCCCTCGGGTCGGCGGGCCCCGTGGCGGTGATCGGTCGGCGAGGCGCGGTGGGGGCCGCTGCCTGGGGCCGATCACGGGGAGATGGTCACACCTGGTCTGTCTCGGTTGCGGTTGCGGCTGCGGCAGTTCTGACCGCCGACCGCCGACCGCCGACCGCCGGCCTCTGACCGCCGACTGCCGGCCTCTGACCGCCGGCCTCCGGTCGCCGACGACTTCAGCCCGGGGTTTCAGCCCTGACTGTCGCGGCCTTTCCGTCGCGGCCGTCGCTGTCGCTCGTGGCCCCTTGGCGGTCTCAGCCCTCGACCGTCTCAGCCCTCGACCGTCTCAGCCCTCGACCGTCTCAGCCCTTGACGGGCTTGCCGTGGCCCCAGGCCCAGGCGAGGCGGTCGGCGCCGGACTGGTTGGTGGTGGCCAGCCAGGGACGGGCGGTGGTGCCGGTGAGGGTCTGGATCGAGTACGTGTCGTCGGTGCGCAGACCCGGCCAGTACACGGAGCCCATCTTCAGCTCACGGAAGGTGTCGGTGACGGCCTGGACGTAGTTGACGAAGTTGTCGTCCGGCGTCTTCACGTTGTAGTTCAGGCCGGTCGTCATCGGAGCGCCGAACTCGTCCGCGACCGTCCGGTTCGCACAGTCGCCGATGCGCACCTTCAGGTCGGCCACCCACTGGTCGTAGGTCGCGTAGTCCTTCCAGAACCCGTAGTGGTGCAGGGAGAGGTACGTGCCCTTCAGGCGCGGGTCGGCGCAGACCGTGGTGACGTGGTCGTTGTAGCCGGCACCGCTGACGAAGACCCGGTTGCGCGGGACCTTCGAGTACGTCGACAGCCACTTCGCGGCGATGTCGGCCCACTCGGTGTCGGTGTAGCCGTGCGGCTCGTTCATCGGCTCGAAGTAGACGTGCTTGTCGTTCTTGTACGCCTTGACGACGGTGTCCCACATCGGCCAGTACGTGGCCGTGTCGTCGATGTAGCCGTCCTTCTGGGCGCCCGTGCCCTCCCAGTAGGAGACGATGACCTTGAAGCCCTGGTCAGAGGCCGCGTCGATGACACCGCGGTAGGACTTCCAGTAGGCGCCGTTGACCGTGTACGGGTTGATGGGCAGCCGCACGGTGTTGGCACCGAGGTTCGCGCGGAACGCCGCGATGATGCGCGTCGCCTTCGCGTAGGTCTGCCGGTAGGTGTCCGTCGTCGACAGCCCGGACAGCTGGAGCAGGTCGTCGGCGAAGTTGTCCCGCGGGTCGGCCCAGTTCACGCCCTTGAACTGGGTCGTGTCGGTGGCCGGCGCGGAGCCGGAGGACGCGGAGGCCGGGCTGCCGGCCAGGGTCGCGCCGGTGACGGCGGCGACGGCGACCGCGACGAGGGCGGCGCGCAGGCGGGGGGTACGGGAGGCTCTGGTGGGGGTCTTGCGCATGGACGTGCCCTTTCAGGAGAGGCGGCTCGGCGCAGGGGGACGCACGGGCTGGGCGGCGACCGCCACGCGATGTTTGCGTAAACATGAAGCCCCGGAGTGGCTGGATGTTTGCGTAAACATGGCGGCGCCGGAATCGTGGCACCCGGGCTTGTGATCGTCAAGGTTTCGGGCGCGTAACGTCCGATGCGCGAGTGGCGGACGGGGTGGGGGCGGTGGGTCCGTGGGCGGAGTCGGGGGAGGCCCTCTTCACTCGTCCTGTTGCCGGGAACGAGCGTGACGCACGCGGAAATCCCTGTTCAGGCGGGTACGCGGGTACTGCACTCGACCTCTGTCACCAGAAAAAGCTGGAGGTCACCGGATTCGCCACCTCGCTCCAGGAATTCGGGTTCGGCGGCACGCAGGCGGCACCGGTGCGCAGCACAGCCACGGCCACCGGCGCGTTGTCCCACGAGTTCTCGCGCAACCCCTCCGGCCGTCCGGGAGGGGGGAGGCGTGGGGGAGCGGGTGGGCGGTCGGTCGGGCGGTCGGGCGGCCGGTCCCGGCTCAGGCGCCCAGCGGGGCCAGGGTCAGTGGTTCGATCTTGCCCTCCAGCATGGCGCCCAGGCCCTGTGCGGCGCAGATGTCGGGGCGTTCGGCGATGTGCACCGGCATGCCGGTGGCCTGGCGCAGCATCTGGTCGAAGCCCGGCAGCAGGGCGGAGCCGCCGACCATCATGATCCCGCGGTCGGCGAGGTCGGCGACCAGGTCGGGCGGGCACTCGCGCAGCACCCTGCCGATGCCGTCGAGTACGGCGGTCAGCGGGGTCTCGATGGCGTCCCGGACGGCCGCGGTGTCGACCTGTACGGAGCGGGCGAGGCCGGTGGCGACGTCGCGTCCGTGGATCTCGGTGGACGCGGGCCCCTGCGAGGTGAGGCCGTTGCCGGAGAGGGCCACCTGGAGGGGTCGCACGGACTGGCTCGGCAGCATCAGCTCGTGCTCGTGGCGCAGGTGCTGGACGATCGCGTGGTCCACGGCCTCACCGCCCACGGGGATGCGCTCGGCGGTCACGATCGAACCGAGGGAGAGCACGGCGACCTGGGTGGCGGCCGCCCCGCACACCATGATCATGGTGGCCTCGGGGCGCTCGACGGGCAGCCCGCAGCCGACGGCGGCGGCGATCAGGGTGTCGACGAGTTCCACGCGGCGGGCGCCGAGCCCCACCAGCGTCTCGATCGCGGCGCGCTGGGCGAGCGGGTCGGCGTCGTGCGGGGTGCAGGCGGCGGCCCGCAGGAACGGCTTGCGGCGCAGCTGACGACGGATCTTGTCGCCGAGGAGATGGCGCAGCATGCGTTGCGCCATCTCGATGTCGACGACCGTGCCACCGGAGACCGGCCGCACGACACGGATGTAGTGCGGCGTGCGCCCGGTCATCTTCTCGGCGAACTCGCCGACCGCGATCAGCGCGCCGGTACGGGTGTTCACGGCGGCGGCGGACGGCTGGTCGACGACGAGCCCGGCCCCCTTCACGTACACCCGCGTCCGCGCCGCTCCCAGGTCGACGGCGAAATGGCAGCGGCGCAGCTGCTCCAGACTGGCGGTCATGGCAGGTCCTCCCGAGAGCACAGACCGTGGGGGCTCGCCGGGCCGGCGGGCCTCTCGTGCGTGGGCCGCCGGGCGGTCGGCCTCCTTCGCATAGTGCGGGGGCGGGGAGAGGGCCGCCTTTTCGGATGGGCCGGGCGGGGCGCCGCCGAATGGGTGTTTTATCCCATATCCCCGAAGTAGGCAACAGATAAGTGATGACGTGGAGGTGCGTGGCGACGCCGGGCGGTCTCGCCGCCACTACAGCGCGCGTGCCGCCTCCAGCACCGGTGTGAGGGAGGAGACCACCGCGTCGCAGCCCGCCCCCAGCAGTGCCTGCTTGACGGTGGGATTGCGCGCGAGACCGACGAAGCGCAGGCCCGCGGCCCGGGCGGCCGCGAGTTCGGCGGGTGTGGAGCCGATCAGGACGGCGGTGGCGGCGGGCGCCCCGAGCGGCCCCAGGGCGCGCAGCAGCCGGTGCGGGTCGGGCGTGAGGTGGCCGAGGTCGTCGTCGCGGCCGTGGACACCGGCCGGGAGCGGAAGCCGGTACGACTCCAGACAGCGGTGGACGGCCGGTGCGCAGACGTCCGTGGCCACCCCGACCCGGCGGCCGGTGTCGTGAAGGGTGCGGACGAGGACGATCGAGTGGTGCGTCCTGGGCGCGTCCGGTACGGCGCTCAGCTCCAGCCGGTCGAGACGGTCCCGCAGCAGAGGGCCCAGCCGGTCCCGCGCGAAGGCCCGCAGCACGTCCAGCGGGTGCACGAACAGCTCCCGGCCCGCAGCGCCCGGGTCGCCCAGTGGCCGGCCCGCCAGGGCGTCCTCGGGGTGGCGGTGCTCGGCGACGAGCCTGAGCAGGTCGAGTGCGGCCTCGCGGGCGGTCGTCGCCGTGAACAGCCGGACCAGCGGGCCGTCGAAGCCGAACAGCACGGTCTCGGCGTCGGCCAGCAGGTCCAGCAGCGGGCGGGCGGAGGGGCCGGCCGGCCGACGCACCTCGGGCGGCGGGGCGTAGTCCGGCGCGAGCGTGACCGCGCAGCTCACCGCCAGACCAGGCACCGGCCACCTGCCGAGCTGGGCGTTGACGGCCCGCTGCGCACCCGCCGCCCGGCGGACGGAGTGGTGTCGGGTGACCCGGGAGCCCGCCTCGCGCAGATGCGCCAGCAACCGCTCGGACACGCCCGCTGCCTCCGTCCGCACGAACGTCACCGGGTCGTCGACCCGCCAGGTCAGCTCTACGGCGGCGGTGAAGACGCCCTTGCCCGAGCTCGGCAGGGAGATCCGGTGGACGGCGTGCCGGGGGGTGAGGTCGACCTCGTAGTACGTCGCCGGACGTGACGGGCCGCCGTCGTAGGGCGAGACGGGGTCCAGGAGGGTGAGGGGGCGGTCGGGGCGGGTGTGCACGATCGCGGTGCGGCCGGGCGCGGGAATGCCCAGCTGGCGGAGGTCACGGGTGAGGAAGGGACCGCGCACCAGGTCACCGACCTCGTCCGGGCCGCCCGCCGCGTCCGCCGCGCCCGCCCCGGCCTCCTCGTACGGCGGCAGCGGGCAGTACCAGGCGAGCGGCGGGGCGTCCGGAGCGTCGCCGAACAGGGGCCGGAAACGGTGCGGGCCCGCGGCGGCGGAGCTGTCGGCGAAGGACGCGTAGAGGGCCGGCGGGACGGTGAGCAGGACGGGGGCGGAGCTGGGCGGGGGCGCGGGGAAATCGGGTCCGGGTCCGTCCCGGAACGTCACCCGCAGGCGCGGCAGTTCGGCCAGCTCGGCGAGCGGACCGGGCAGCCCCCGCAAGGCGGCGGCGAGCACCGGAAGGAGGTACGCCTCGGGGTGGATCCGCACGACATAGCCGTTCTCACGGACCCGGACCTCGTACTGCTGGGGCGTGAGAGCGCCCCGGGCGAGGACTTCGTGGACGGCGTACTCGAGGGTGATGCGGGTCTCGGGACGGGCGGCGAGGTCGGCGGCAGCCTCGAAGAGGAGACTGGGCTGCGCCCTACTGCCGCCCGCCGTCCGCCCGT
Organism: Streptomyces sp. NPDC060000; assembly: GCF_042737375.1. Classification (NCBI taxonomy): domain Bacteria; kingdom Bacillati; phylum Actinomycetota; class Actinomycetes; order Kitasatosporales; family Streptomycetaceae; genus Streptomyces; species Streptomyces sp. NPDC060000. The sequence continues at coordinate 14,637 of NZ_JBHWUU010000044.1, read as the reverse complement.
CGCCCGCAGCCCGTTCGGGCTCCGGCGCTTCGGCTGTCGTTCGTTCGGGCTCCGGCGCTTCGCCCGCAGTCCGTTCGGGCTCTGGCGCTTCGGCTGTCGTTCGTTCGGGCTCCGGCTCTTCGGCCGCAGTCCGTTTGGGCTCTGGCCCTTCGGCCGCAGTCCGTTCGGGCTCTGGACCTTCGCCCGCAGTCCGCTCGGGCTCCGTCCGTTCGACCGTCGTCCGTTCGGGCTCCGGCTGGTCGGTCGCTGGTGGGTCGGGCACCTTCGGTTCGGGCGTCGGGTGTGCGGCCGTCGGTCGGTCAGGCGGCAGGTGGTCGGATGTCGGGTGGTCGGCCGTCGGGCGTTCGTGCCGCGGGCGTTCGTGCGGCGGGCGTTCGTGCGGCGGGGCGTCGGTCGTCTCGCCGGGGGGTCGTACGGGGGACTCCACGGCCCCGCCCAGCCTTCGTACCGTCTCCTCGCTCACCGTCGCGAACGCCGGTGCCGTGCCGTCGGTCCCGCCGGTCCGCGCGCGGAAGTCGCCCGCCGCGAGGCCCGCCCGTTCGTCGATCAACCCGCCGATCCGGTCCAGGAGTTCGCGGGTGCGGCCGCGTGCCGTGCGCGGCAGGGTGCGGAGCAGCAGATCGCGTACGCCGGGGCGGAAATCGTACGAGCCGGGCGGGCCGGGGGCGGTGGTCAGCAGGCCGCTGAGGATCACCTCGGCCAGGTGCTGGGGGCGCGGGTCGCGGTTCACGGCACGCTGGACGAGACGCATCACCGGGACCGAGGGGACGGCCAGGGCCAGATGGCCGGCCAGCCGGAAGGCTTCGCGGGAGGCGGTGGCGCGGAAGTGCAGGACCAGGTCCTGGGCGGACAGGGCGGCCGGCGCGGGGCCCTGCGGCTCGTCGGACGGGGGTGGTGCGGGCGTCGGCGGCAGCCAGGCAACCGCCCCCGGGATGCGGGTGCCGCCCGGGTCCGCCACCAGCGCCGCCCAGTTGGCCAGCCAGGGCGCGCCCGGTTCCAGGACGGGGAGCGGGACGGCTCCGTCGGGCCGGGACGCGGTCGCGGGGTCGTACGAGGTGAACGTGAGCGCGCGGAGCGGGGCCGCCCGGGTGGCGGAGGAGAGCAGACCCGGCTCGGCGGGGAGGGCCGTCGTGGGCCACAGATGCTCCGGGAGTGGCTGTACGACGGCCAGCGGCATCCGGGTCGCCCAGTGCCGCAGGACCCGGTACCAGCGCTCGCCCGCCCGGCCGGGGCGCCACTGCGGGCCCATGCAGTCGCTCACGATCAGAGTGACCGTCCGGCCGTCCGCCGGGTCGGGGACCTGCCGGGCCTCGCCGTCCGGCCCGGCCGGGCGCAGGGTGACCGCGCGGAAGACGCCCGACTGGACCAGGACGGTGTGCAGTTCGCGGACGAGGGGCCGCCAGACCGGCATCGTCGGGCCGGTGTCGTGGACGAGGTTGAGCCGCAGCCAGCGATCGCGCGCGGGGCGCAGCACGGGCAGCCAGACGTCCGGGTGGGCCCCGAGCCGGGCGATGCGGTCGGCCGTCGCCCGCTCGTCGAGCAGGCGGTCGCGGGCCGAGGGCACCGTGCGTTTCAGCGGGCGCAGGGTCCGCTGCAGGGCGAGGGGGTGGGGCAGCATCGGCGGCGCGGGCGCGAGGACGGGACTGTTCCCGGCGGTGCCGTCACCGGGCGCGGAGAGCGCGGGTGCGGGCGCGGGGAGGTGGAGGGGGATGCGCGCGGCGGGGGCGCCGGGCGCCGGCTTCGGCGACGCGCTCCCGGCCGCGCGGTCGGGCCCGCCGACGGCAGTACCGTCACCGTCAGGCGGGCTGCCGTCCGTGCTGCTGTCCGTGCCACTGGGTGTACCGCCGGTGTCCGCAGCCCGCTCGGCCGCCGAGGCCACCGTGCTCGGCCCCTCCCGTTCCACCGCGTCGCCCGACAGCTGTGCCAGCCAGAGCAGTTCGGCCAGCTCGCGAGGTGTGGGCGTCGAGTCCGCCGCGGCCGTCAGCAGAGCGCTCAGCCGCTCCAGGGCGGACATGTCGTCCCCTGGTCCTCCTCTCGGCCCACCCCTCTCCTCAGAAGCCATCGCCGTCCGCCGTGGCGCTGAGGTACGGCATCAGTCGTTCCGCGAGACCGTCGCGCGAGTCGGCGTCCAGACCGGCGACTCCGGTGAGGTAGAGGGCGTTCAGCAGCTGGTCGGTGGCGAGTTCGCCGTCGGCGGCGCGGGTCAGGAAGCGGTCGATGAGGTGTTCCGCCTCACCGGGCGGGGTGTCGAGGTGGGCCCGGACGATCTCGGTGAGCTGTTCGCGGCCGGGGCGGCGCAGCTTCAGCCTGACGCAGCGGCGCAGGAAGGCGGGCGGGAACTCCCGCTCGCCGTTGCTGGTCAGGACGACGAACGGGAAGGCGCGGCAGCGGATCCGGCCGCGGGTGACGTCGACGGGGGTGTCCGAACCGTCGGCCAGGACCTCGGCGGTGACGTCCTCGGCGGAGTGACGGGCCGCGCGCATGAGTTCGGGGATCTCGTACTGGCCCTCCTCCAGGACGTTCAGCAGGTCGTTGGGCAGATCGAGGTCGCTCTTGTCGATCTCGTCGACGAGGAGCGCGCGGGGACGTTCGTAGGGCAGCAGGGCCGTGCCGAGGGGGCCGAGGCGCAGATGGTCCTCGACCCCGCCCCCGGAGTCCCCGCCCCCGGAGTCTTCGTCCCGCTCGCGCCGGGCCGCCTGCCGGGCCGCGTACAGCCGGGACAGCGGGTCGTACTGGTAGAGGCCGTCGGCCAGGGCGGAGCGGCTGGTGATGTTCCAGCGCAGCACCGGGCCGAGGCCCAGCTCGCGCGCCACGGCGTACGCCAGGGAGGACTTGCCGGTGCCGGGCGGGCCGGTGACCAGCAGGGGGCGGCGCAGCACGAGGGCCGCGTTCACGAGTTCGACGCTCTCCGGGGTGGCGACGTACGAGCGGGCGCGGTGGACACGGTCGGGGGACACGGCCGCCTCGTCGTCGGCGTCACGCGGCGGCGGCACGACGGGCTCGCCGTCGAACGCCCGCCAGGGCGGCGGCGCGGGCAGCCGGGCGATGCCGTCGTGCGGCTCGCTGTTCCCGGTGTAGACGGACCAGTGCGGCATGGTTCTCCGAAACTCGGGGTGACTCGGTGCGGCTCGTGCGACTCGGTGGTGGGTGGTGGGGGCGGGCTCAGGACACGGGCGAGGCACCAGGTCACTGGTGAGGGATCAGGGATGGGCGAGGACTCCGGGCATGGTCAAGGGATCAGGGCATGGGCGAGGGGTCAGGTCACGGGGGAGTGGGGGTGGGTGGACGTGCCGCCGTGCGGGTCGGCGAAGAGGCGGGGGTCGTCCCACAGCAGCTGGATGTCGTGCGCCCAGTGACCGTCCTCCGCGTCGGCCTCCTCGCGCAGCGCCAGCACCCGGCGCGGGAGTTCGGCGGGCGGTACGCCGGACACACAGCTGTCGAGCTCGTCCAGGAACGTCTTGCCCGCACAGCCGTCCCCACCGGCGCAGGACTCGTCCGGCCCGGTGTGACAGCCCTCGCGGGACCAGACGACCATCGGGGCGGGCGCGTTGACCGAGGTGTCGAAGTGGGGCCGGGTGTGGGACGCGGCCGGGGCGGTCGCGAAGCCGGCGAGGCAGGCGTCGTCCCGGCGCAGCCGCATCCGGAGCCGGCGGGGTTCCTCGGGGCTGCCGCACTCGACCCGGTGCACCCGGGCGCCGGGCGCCGCGTCGAGCCGGTTCCACACCCGGGTCAGCTGGTGCCGGACGCCCGCCCTGCGGCGCGCCTGGTCGGTGACGACGAGCGGGTACACACAGCCGAGCGGGGTGTCGTCGTCGGGGGTGCTCGCCCAGCGGTCGACGGGCAGGTCGATCCAGTCGCGGGGCAGCGCGAACGCGAGCAACTCGTCGCAGCCGGGCGTCAGATACCGGAAAGCGGCCTCGATCCGGTCCTGCACATAGGCGCGCAGCCCGGCCTGCGGGACGGTGTCCGAGCCGACCGGGTGCCGGCGGCCCCCGCTGTACGCGGACACCTCCACGCGGACGTGCCCGTCGCCCGCGCCGCTGTGCTGGAGGTCGACGAGGATGGGTGACCAGTCGGGTGCGCCGGCCGGCTCGGCGGCCGTCTCGACGGGGGCCTGGAACAGCGCTTCCACATGGGCGGTGAAGCGGGCGACGGTGGCCGCCGCGTCGGCGCCGTCGACCTCGCACAGCACGAACAGGGCCGCCGACCACAGCGAGTCGAACCCCTCCTCCGGCGCGTCCGGGTCCAGCGGCCCCCTGGCGGACTCGTAGAGCCTTACGCGCCGCCCGGGATCGCCGTCCAGACCCGCGCGGACGGCGCGCTCGACGAGCCCGCGCAGCCGGGCGCGGTCGGCGGTGCGGTGGTCGGACGTGGGGACCAGGCCCTCCAGATCGGGCCAGTAGCGGGCCATGACCTCGGTGGGCATCATCCGCCCGTTGTGCACGCCCCGGTCGCCGGCCGCCGCGGTGACCATGCCGACGACCTCACCGGTGTCGACGAGCGTGACCGCGGCGCCGCTGAACCCGGGGGCGAGCGGCTGGCCGCCGGGCTGCCAGGCCTCCAGCTGGATCCACTCGCGGTTGAGCAACTGCGTTGCCGTGATGCGGTATTCGGCGAGCGTGCCCTCGTCGAAGCCGACCGGGAAGCCGTAGACGACGAGCTTGCGGGGCCGGTCGGGGCGCCGGTCGTGGGCGGCGTCCACGGGGGCCAGCGCGGCCGGGGCGACCGGGACCTCGTGCGCGAGCTCCAGGACGGCCAGGTCGCCGAGGTCGGCGGTGCCGCCGCCCCAGCCGCCGTCGGCGACCACCCGGGCCGGCACGGCGGGGGAGCCGGGGCGCTCGGTGAAGGTCACCGCCAGGGCCTCCGGGTCGGCCGCGCGCACGACGTGGGCGCAGGTCAGCACCCTGCGTGGGGTGACGAGGAAGCCCGCGCCCGCCACCTGGCCCGCGCTCTCGATCCGGGCGTGCCATTCGGCGCTGTTCATGAGGTCGGGGAGGGTGACCAGGTCAGTCGCACGACGAGGTGTCCCTCGGCGGTGCCCTTGGCGATGATCGCGCCGGTCTCCGCCGACAGCTTCACCCCGAACTCGATCTCCACCCCGTCGGGCCGTAACGTCCCGTCCCGGAACACCCGCAGCGCGGACTCGGCGGCCGCGCGCACGCCCTCCAGGGCGCCCTCGAAGGTGCGGGTGGCCTGGACGGTCCCGTCCCCCCTGGCCACCAGCCGGGAACCCGGCCGCCCCTCCGTGACCGCTTCGACGGCGACCACCGCACCGTCGTCGGTCCTGAACTCCACCAGTCCGTCCACGTGCCCCCGTAACCCCTTACTCATGTGGCCTGCGGCTCTGCGCGCATCCATTGTCACGGACGGTACTGGAGATTGTCCTGCGTTCAGCGCGCCTCCGTGATCCGGATCACCCCCAGCTCCTCCAAGTCCTGTGGCCGGATACGGAGTTGATCGGCCGTCGCCTCCACCTCCCGCTGGGGCCGCTTGAGGATCGCCGCCGCCGACTCCGGTGCGATGACCGAGAAATAGCTGTCCGGGGTGGCCCAGGTGCGGCCGGGCGCGGCCAGGGCCAGCGCGCCGCCGGAGCCGCCCTCGCCGATGACCAGCGTGGTGAGCGGGGTGCGGGCGGTGGCGACCACGCCGAAGAGCTCGGCGATCGCCGCGCCCGCCCCCTGCCGTTCGGCCTCGGCGTCGTTGGCCGCGCCGGGGGTGTCCACCAGGGTCAGTACCGGGATGCCGAGCCGGTCCGCGAGCCGGATCAGCCGGGCCGCCGTGCGGTACCCGGCGGGCCGGGTCGCCGCCCCGGTCTGGGCGGCGTAGGCGACCGTACGGCCCTCGCGGGCACCGAACCCGCACAGCATCCCGTCGGGGTCGACCCCACCGCAGCGATCGCCGGAGATCGCGAGCCGGTGGGTGAAGTAGGCATCCAAGTAGGCCCGGGCACGCGGCCGTTCCACCGCCCGCGCCCGCCGCACCGCCTCCCACCCGGTACCGGGCAGATCCGTGACACCGAGAGCGGCGGGAACGGGGGCGGGCTCACGGAGTGACCCCGGGCGGGGCTCGGCCCCGGGGTCCTGTGTGCCCGGTATCGGACCGGCCTCGGCGGCGGTTGGTCCGCCGGGGGTGCCGTGCGTCTCGGCCGGCACCGCGGCGGCTCCGCGAAGCGACCCCGGGCGGGGCTCGGCCCCGGGGTCCGTCGCGGCTCGCGGCGTGTCCGGCCCGGCGGTGCCCGGTTCGTCCGGGGCGCCGGGTGTCCCGGGCGGGTGGTGGGCCACCGGTGTTCCGTCGGTCAGCAGTCGTAGCCAACGGCCCAGTACCTCCCTCAGCTCCGCCGGAGGCACCACCGCGTCCGCCGCTCCCGCCGCGACCTGGGCCTCGGCCGTGTAGGCGGCCGGGTCGGCGTCCGGTGGGCGGACCCGGGAGCCCGCGAAGCCGACCTGGGCGTCCGGCAGCGCCAGTACGACATCGGCGCCCGCGCCCAGGGTGGCCCAGCCGCCGCCGGTCGTCGGGTCCCGCAGGACCGCGACCTGCGGCAGACCGGCCTCCCTGGTGAGCGCCGACTGCCGCGCCACCCGCTGGAGTTGGGTGAGGGCGAGCATGCCCTCCTGCATCCGGCTGCCGCCCGTGGCGACCAACGGCACTACCGGGAGCCGGTGTTCGCGGGCGTATGTGTACGCCGCCTCCAGACGGTCGCCGGTGCGCCGGCCCAGCGAACCGCCCAGGAAGCCGAACTCGAAGGCGATCAGCACGGCCCGGGTGCCCAGGACGCTCGCGTTGCCGCAGACGACGGACTCCGACTCACCGGTGCGCCGGGCGGCCCGCTCGCGCGAGGCGTCGTAACCGGGCCAGCCGAGGGGCCCGTCCGGAGCGGACGGCCGCTTCCCGCCGGTCCCGGCCCCGGCGACGGCGCCGAGGTCGGCCGGGTCGGGGAGCTGGACGAAGTCGTCGGCGACGAGGGCGATGACCTCCCGCGCGCTCGCCCGCCCCGCCGTCATGACGGCAGCGCCCGCTTCATGATCTTCCCCATGTCGTTGCGGGGCAGCGCGTCGAGGTACCGCACCACGCGGGGCCGCTTGTGCGGCGCCAGCCGACGGGCGACATGGTCCGCCAACTCGCCCTCGTCCGGCGGCGATCCGGGGTCCGCCGGGACGACCCACGCGACGATCCGCTCCCCGAGGTCGGCGTCCGGCTCCCCGGTGACCGCCGCCTCGCGCACCCCCGGATGCTCCAGCAGCGCGTTCTCGATCTCACCGGCCCCGATCTTGTACCCGCCGCTCTTGATGAGATCGGTCGCCTTACGCCCCACGATCCGGACGTAACCGTCGGGATCGCGCACGGCCACGTCGCCCGTCCGGAACCAGCCGTCGGAGGTGAAGGCGGCGGCTGTCGCCTCGGGCCGGTTGAGGTACTCCGTGAACAGGTTCGGCCCGCGCACCTGGATCTCGCCGACGCTCTCCCCGTCGTACGCCTCGACGGCCGACCCGTCCTCGTCCACGAGTCGCAGCTCCACGCCCGGCAGAGGCACCCCGACGGTCCCCGCCCGTGCCTCCCCGTCCGCCCGGACGCTGGTGTTCATCAGCGTCTCCGTCATCCCGTACCGCTCGATCACCCGCCGCCCGGTCGCGGCGGCGATCCGCTCGTGGTCGTGCACGGGCAGCGCCGCCGAACCGGACACCAGCAGCCGCGCCCCGGCGAGCGCCTTGGCCAGCGCGGGGTCGGCGGGCAGCGCCTCGGCGATGCGGTGGTACATCGTCGGCACCCCGAAGAGCATGCTCGCGCCACTGCTCAGCTCCCGCGTCACGCCCTCCGTGCCGAACCGCCCGAGATGCCGCACGGACCCGCCCCGCCGCAGCGGCCCGAGGATCCCCAGCACCAGCCCGTGCACATGGAACAGCGGCAGCCCGTGCACGAGGACGTCCTCGCCGGTCCACCGCCAGGCGTCGGCGAGCGCGTCCAGGGTGGTGGCGATCGCGCGACGCGGGATGACCGCGCCCTTGGGCGGCCCGGTGGTGCCCGAGGTGTAGACGACGAGGGCGGGATCCTCGTCGCCCACGGGAGCACCGACCGGCACCCCGCCACCACGCACACCGCGCGGGCCGCCGCCGCCCCGGGCCTCGCCGCCGACCGTGACCTCGCCCCTCACCTCGACGTCGATCCGTTCCAACTCACGCAGCGCGGACGGAAGTTCGTCGCCGGGAGCGGCCAGCACCACCCCGGGCGCGCTGTCGCTCAGAATGTGCCCCAGTTCCTTGTCGCCCGACTTCGGGTTCAGCGGCACGGCGGCCACCCCGGCGAGCAGCACGCCCACGATCCCGACGGCGGTCTCCAGCGACGGAGTCGCCCACACGGCGACCCTTCCGGCTCCCCGCACCCGCTCACCGACGGCGCCGGCCGCCGAGGCGAGCTCCGCATACGTCAGGGAACGCTCGCCGAAGCGCAGCGCGGGGCGCCCGGACGGGTCGTCCGTCAGAGCCGGGAAGAGAGAGGACACGGAACGGGCTCCTTGAGTGGCTGCGGGACACAACAAAGCCGTTCATACCCCACGCGCCAAGCCCTCACCTGTCGGGCCGCCGCCTCCCCCACGTCCGCGACCACGCAACCGACGATGTCCGGCCCGCCGGCACCGTTCGCGGCGCTCACCACCGCGTGCACGGCGGCGTCCGGGGCCGCGGCCGTGGTGAGGAGGGCGCGGATCTCGTCGTCGGGGACGACGGTGGAGAGCCAGTCGGAGCACAGGAGGCAGCGGCCGTCGCTTCCTCGGTCCCGCCACCGATGCCGGGGCTTCACCGAGGGTGAAGGTCAAACACCTTGTCCCGGCCGAGGGGACGCCGGATAGCCTGCCGAGGCACGAGACAGACGTACAGGCACGCAGACGTACAGGCATGCAGGCGTACAGGCGTACAGGCGTGCAGGCATGCAGACGTGCAGGCACGCAGGCATGCAGGCATGCAGACGTGCAGAGATGCAGACGTACGGCCGTACGGAGATGCAGCCGTACAGTGATGCAGCCGTACAGCAGAAGTACGAGAACGGAGTCCCGCCGTGCCCCGAGTCGCCCTCGTCACCTACGACCCCCGGCCGGAGCCGAGCAAGGACCGCGATCTTCCCGTGCTGCGGGCCGCGCTGACGGCCGCCGGGGCCGAGGCGGAGGTCGTGTGCTGGGACGACGCCGACGCCGACTGGGCCTCCTACGACCTCGCCGTCATCCGCTCGACCTGGGACTACAGCTGGCGCGCGGCCGAGTTCACGGCGTGGGCGGAGCGGTGCGGCAAGCTGACGAGGCTGGCGAACCCGGCCGCCGTCGTGCGCTGGAACACCGACAAGCGGTACATCGGGGAGCTCGCGGCGGCCGGGGTGCCCACGGTCCCGACGCACTATCTCGCCCCGGGCGACACCGTCGGCCCCGCCGATCTGCCGGGCGACCACGAGTACGTCGTCAAGCCCGCCTCGGGCGCGGGCGCCCGCTATGCCGCGCGCTACACGCCGGACCGGCGTGAGGCGGCCGTACGGCACCTCGCGCGGATGCACGCCGAGGGGCTGACGGCGATGGTGCAGCCGTACATGCGGAGCATCGACACCGGCGGTGAGCGGGCCCTCCAGTTCGTCGGCGGGCGCCTGCTGCACGCCAGCCGCAAACGGGCCGTACTGGCCCCCGGAACCGCCTTCGACGCGGACAAGGTCGCCCACCCCGGTCTGGAGCCCTGGACCCCGGCCCCGGCCGAGCTCGCCGTGGCCGAACGCGCCCTGGCCGCCGTACCGGACGCGCCGGAGCTGCTCTACGCCCGGGTCGACCTCGTGGACGGCGACGACGGGGAGCCGCGCGTGATGGAACTGGAACTGGTCGAACCGAACTTCTTCCTGTTCCTGCACCCGGAGTCGGTACCGGCCGTCGTGACGGCGATCCTGACGGCGGCCGCCACCCCCTGACGACCGCCCCGCCCCCTCACGGCAGCCCCCGCTCCCGCCCCGGTTCCGGTCGGGCCGGTGGCCGGGCCGCCCCTACTCCCTGACCGCGATCCGTTGCAGCAGCCCCCAGGTGAACTCCGCGACGACCTCCCGTCTCACGCCCAGCGCGTCGGGTGCGGCGAAGGCCAGCCCTGGGGGTCCCCCCACGCCCTTGAGGCTGTGGGGGAGGGTCGGGGCGGTGCCCTCCAGGGGGTGGGCCGGGGCGAAGGCGTGGGCGGCCTCGTCGACCGTGCAGGACCAGGGGGTGAGGTCTTCGAGCGTGGTCAGGCGCGGGGGCACGGCTCCCGGGGCGCGGACCAGCCACTCGTTCCAGACGCCGCCGTTCGGGGCGACCAGTAGCTCGAAGCGCAGGTCGGGCCAGAGGGGCAGCGGCCAGAGCCAGGCCTCGCAGTCGAGGTCTCCGACGCGGCGGGGCGTCCGGGACTCCGGCTCGCCGAGGACCGAGCGGTAACGGGACAGTGAGCCCCGGGCGTGCGGTGAGTGGAGCATCGCCTGCCATCGCTTGTTGGCCTCCCGCGTCTGTGCGAGGGAGACGCCCAGGGCATGGCGGGCATCCTCCACCAGATCGGGGTTGTGGTCGGCCATGCGGCGCAGCAGTACCTGTTGGAAATCGAGCGCCGCGAAGGAGCCGGCGAGGCGTTTCTGGGTCGGCATGCCCTCCATCCTGGCCCACCCGGCGTCCCGTCCTGGGCCACTGTGCGTTTCCGGACCATTGCCCGTCGCAACGTCGTATGACAGCCTGTGTTCGTCATGCCGATCGCCTGTTGAAATCTCGAACGCAGGCACTGAGACGACCAACTAAGGGAGGGGGCCGGTTGTGGGACGCCTGGTACCTGCCGTGACCCGAGCGCTCGACATCCTCGAGCTCTTCCTCGACGGGGACGGTTCGCTCTCCGCCCCCGACATCGTGCGCAAGCTCCAGCTTCCGCGCACCACCGTGCACGAACTGGTGACCACGCTCTCGGCGCGGTCGTACATCGTCGGCGTTCCGGGACAACCCGGACGGTACCGCCTCGGTGTGCGTCCGTACCAGCTCGGCAGCCGCTACGCCGAGCAGCTCGACCTCGCCGCGGAGGGTCAGCAGGTCGCGCGCTCCGTCGCTGAGACGTGTGACGAGACGGTCCACGTGGCGATCCTCGAGGGCACCGACGTCATCTACATCGCGAAGGTCGACTCCACCCACGCGGTCCGGATGGTCTCGGCCGCCGGACGTCGGCTGCCCGCCCACTGCACCTCCGTCGGCAAGATGCTGCTGGCCTCGCTCTCCGAGCCGGAGCTCAGCGCGCGCATCCCCGACGACGCCGACCTGATCCGGATGACGCCGAACAGCATCACCGAGCCCGGCGCCCTGCGTGAGGCGCTGGCGGAGATCCGGGAGCGGGGCGTCGCCGTCGAGAGCCGCGAGTCCAATCCGGACGTCAGCTGCGTGGCGGCTCCGGTGCGCGACCGCACGGGGCAGGTCGTCGCCGCGCTGTCCATCTCCGTGCCGATGATCCGCTGGAGCGACGAGCGCCGGGACGAACTGGAGCAGCTCGCCGCGAAGGGCGCCGCCGAGCTGTCCGAGCTCCTTGGCTACCGGAGCGTGGCGTGACGGCGACCGGCACGGCCTACGAGGTGGCGGTCCGGGCCGGGGCGACCCTCGGCGAGGGGCCGACCTGGGACCCGGTCACCGGCCGCCTGCTCTGGCTCGACATCCTGGGCTCCCGCCTGCACGGCTACGACCCCTCGACCGGCCGCCGCACGGTCCGGGCCACCGACCAGCACGTGGGCGCGGCCAAGCCCCGCGCCGGGGGTGGTCTGGTCCTCAACCTGCGGGACGGCGTGGGTCTGCTCGACCCGGACGACAGCTTCCGCTGGCTGCGCCACGAGCCGGTCCCCGGCCGCCGCGCCAACGACGCCGCCGTCGCCCCCGACGGCTCGCTCTGGGCCGGCACCATGCGCTACGACGAGGCCCCGGGCGGCGGCACCCTCTCCCGGATCACCGGCGACGGCTCGAGCGAGCCGGTCCTCGACGACGTGGCGGTCAGCAACGGCACGGGCTGGAGCCCGGACGGCACGCTGATGTACTACATCGACTCGCCGACGCGCCGGGTCGACGTCTTCGACCACGCGGCGGACGGGCGGGTGAGCGGCCGCCGCCCCTTCGTCACGATCGAGGACGGCGCCGGCTTCCCCGACGGCCTCACCGTCGACGCGGACGGCTGCGTCTGGGTGGCGCTGTGGGACGGGGGAGCGGTACGCCGCTACACCCCGGCGGGCGAACTGGACCGGGTGATCGTCCTCCCGACCCCCAGGGTCACGGCCTGCGCGTTCGGCGGCGCCGACCTGACGGACCTGTACATCACCACCGCCCGGGTGGGCCTGGATTCCCCCCACCCGGTGGCAGGCTCGCTCCTGGTGATACCGGCAGCGGGCAAGGGCCTACCCCAACCGGCGTTCGAGGGCTGAACACGGTCCCGCCGCCGGACGGGCCGGTGCCGTCTCCCGGGCGGGCTACCTGCCGGGTGGGCCAGCCGCCGAGCGGGACAGCCCCCGGACCGGGCTACCTGCCGGGCGGGCCAGCTCCCGGACCGGGCTAGCTGCCGGGCGGGCTACCTGCCGAGCGGGCCAGCCCCCGGACCGGGCTACCTGCCGGGTGGGCTACCTGCCGAGCGGCCCAGCCCGGACGGGCCGGGCCCCGGGCGGGACAGCCTCCGAGCGGGCCGCGCTTCGAGTGGGCGCGGGGCAGGGAGGCGTGGTCCGGCGCCGGGCTGGTGAGCGGTCGGTGCACCGCGCAAGCCGGCCCTGACGGCCCTCGGTAGCCGCGCCTGCGCCGCCGGCCAGGCGGTCCGGGCGAAGGAACTCGGCGCCGCTCGCCCGCTCGGCACCGCCCGGTCTACTCCAGCCCCGCGCGCTTCAACTCGTCCCCGGTCAGCGGCGGTCCGGTCAGCGCCGGTTTCAACGGCCCCATCGCGGCCGCCAGCAGCACCGACGGAGTCAGCAGCACCCCGGGGCCGCGCTCCAGGGACGTCACGTCCGTCACCCGGCGGGCGATCCGTCCGTTGCCGGTGGCCGTGAGCATCAGGCGGCCCACGTACGCGGCCACCAACCGGTCCCGCAGCGTGGGCCCGTCCTCCGTCGCGCCCTCACAGAACACGTCCTGACCGACGGCGAGGTCCCATGCGGTGCTCACCGGCCGGGCCACCGCCTTCTGGACCCGTCGGGACAGCCCGGCGGCTGCCCACCCCTGCCGGCGCACCACGTCCCGCAGGATCACCGCGCTCTGGGCGGCGACGGCGAGGCCGTGACCGTAGAGCGGGTTGTACGCGGCGAGGGCGTCACCGAGGACGACGAAGTTCTCCGGCCAGGCCCGCATCCGTTCGTAGAAGTGGCGGCGGTTGACGGTGGCCCGGGTGTACGACACCTCGGACACCGGCTCGGCCTGCTCGAGCAGCTCCCCGATGACGGGGTGGCGCAGCTCCTCGCGGGCGAAGCGGACGAAGTCGTCGTCGGCGGGGGAGGGCTCGCCGCCCCGGGTGCCGTTCAGGGTGACGATCCAGTGCCCGTCCTCGATGGGCAGCAGAAACCCCGCCCGCCCCGGCGTCCCGTCGCGCGGGTCGGGCTGAACGTTGACGATCGGATACCCGGAACGGGCCTGCTCGGGCGCGCGGTAGAGACGACTGGCATACGCCAGCCCGGAGTCCACCTCCCGCCGCTCCACCGCAGGCAGCCCGAATGCCTCCAACCACCCCCCGGCCCGAGACCCCCGCCCGGTCGCGTCCACCACCAGCCCCCCGGAAACCACCCACTCGCCGACCGTGCCCGCGTCCGCGCGCCGGCTCCCGTCCACGCCCGGGTCCGCCGGCCTCGCGCCCGCGCCCGCTCCCGAGCCCGTAGCCGATCCGGAGCCCGATGCCGGTGCCGCGCCCGCGCTCGAGGGCGTCGCCGAACGGGAGTCCCCGCCCCACCTCTTGCTCAGAGCTGCGGCAGCGGCCGGTGCCAGTCCGCCCCGGGCCCTCACCCGTACCCCCGTGACCGCTCCCGCGTCGCCCTCCAGGCCCAGTACCTCGACGCCGGAGAGCAGTTCGATTCGGTCGTCCGTGAGGACCTGGGAGCGGATCGTCGCGTCCAGGAGGTCGCGGCCGGCCAGGATCACGTGGTGGGACTCGGGCCAGCGGCGGAACCAGCCCCGCGCGCCCATGACGACCATGTCCGTAGTGACCGGCGTCCGGCGGGCCCCGGCGGCGCGGAGGGCCCCGGTGACGCCCGGGAGCAGTTCCTCCACCGCCCGTACCCCGCCCGACCACAGCATGTGGGCGTGCCGGGCCTGGGGCAGCCCCTTGCGGGGGGCGGGGCCCTCGGGCAGTACGTCCCGTTCGATGACGACGACCCGGTCGGCGAGGCCGGCCAGGGCGCGTGCGGCGAGCATGCCCGCATGGGATCCCCCCAGGACAACGGCGGTTCTGGCGGGGTTGGAGGGTTCACTCATGCGTGGACATGCTCTCTGCCGGGGCGACCGCGTGGGCGCGGACCGCCTGTATGTCGTCGGGGTGGCGAAGGATGCGGGACACGGCCTGGATCTCCCGCAGGAGGTAGGTGGTGTCCGGACCGGCGGAGCCGGACAAGGAGGCGGGGGAGATGGGAGTGGTGGGAGTGGTGGGAGTGGTGGGGCACTCGCCCTCGGCG
>NZ_JBHWUU010000043.1:43022-78718 GCF_042737375.1 Streptomyces sp. NPDC060000 | reverse complement strand
GGTCCGACCGGGGATCCGAGACGGGCCGAAGCTCCTGGACGGGCGACGGATCCGGGGCGCACCGGGCACCCGAGGCGGACCCGGGACCCGTGGCGGACCGGGTGTCCGGGGCGGGCCCGGCGCCCATGGCGGACCCGGCGCCCGGGGCGGGACGGGGGCCCATGGCGGACCCGGGGCCCGTGACGGACTCGGGGTCCGGGTCGGACTCGGGGTCCGGGTCGGGAGGCGGGTCCGCGGCGGGCGGTGGGTCGGGGGCGGGCGGTGGGTCGGGGGTGGGCCGGGGGTCGGGGGTGGGTTGTTGTTCCACAGCCCACCATCGAACACCCCGGCACACGTTCAGGCCAACGAACGCACCGCCGTACGCCCCAGGGGCCGCTCAGCCCTCGGCGATCTCCCGCACCTCACAGGTCACGGTCCAGAAGTCCTCGTGCACCTTCAGGAACCGCTTCGTCCACTCGATGGCCTCGGCCTGGTCCTTGCACTGCATGATCGCGTAGCCGCCGACGGCCTCCTTGGACTCGGTGAAGGGTCCGTCGGTGACGGAGATCTTGCCGCCCTCGTAGCGCACCCTGGCGCCCTGCGAGGTCGGGGTGAGCCCCTCGGTCTGCAGCATGACGCCGGCCTTGGTGATCTCCTCGATCAGCTCGCCCATCCGCTGCATCAGCTCGGGGCTGGGGCCCTCGGCCGGCGCGGTGGCTTCGTCGATCTTCACGAGCGACAGGTAGCGGGGCATGGTGACTCCTCGGGTGCGGTGAGCCGGGTCCTTCCCGGCCTCTCACCCCTTCGTCGAACGGGAGCGGACCCGATCGACACCCTCGCCGGAAATCATTTCAGCGACTTCCACAGCCCGCTCGCCGCCGGTTCCTGTGCCACCACCCGGTTGGGGTCGGAGGGGGCCGTCACCACGGGCATGGTCACCGTCTTCAGTCCGGTGGCCGGCAGACCCTTCAGGCTCTGCGCGAGTTCCATCAGTTCCGCGAGCGAGTCGAGGCCGGTGTCCGTCGTGAGGCTGCCGGTGACCGCGTCCGCGACCGCGTAGAGCCGGGTGGGGCTGGTCAGCAGGTCGGTCGAGGCGATCTGCCCCAGCAGGGCCTTCACCAGCTTCTGCTGGAGGCCTATGCGGCCGAGGTCGCTGCCGTCGCCTATGCCGTGCCGGGTGCGGGCCAGGGCGAGGGCCCGGGTGCCGTTCAGATGATGGGTGCCGGCCGCGAGGTGCAGGTGGCTGTCGTCGTCGTCGATGTCCTCGTCGGTGGTGACGGTGACCCTACCGAGCGCGTCCACGAGCTTCGCGAAGCCCGAGAAGTCGACCTCGACGTAGTGGTCCATGCGGACGTCGGTGATCGACTCGACCGTCTTGACGGCGCAGACCGGACCGCCGACCGAGTAGGCGGTGTTGAACATCACGCCGTACGCCACCGCCGTCGAACCGCCGCCGGACAGCGGGCAGGAGGGGCGGGTGACGAGGGTGTCGCGCGGGATGCTGACGACGGTGGCCGTCGTGCGGCCCGCGTCGATGTGCACGACCATCGCGGTGTCGGAGCGGGCGCCGGCGCTGTCGCCGCCGCCGAGCTCCTGGTTCTCCTTGCCGCTGCGCGAGTCCGAGCCCAGCACCAGGATGTTCACGGCCTCCGCGGGCAGCGGGGAGGCGGACGCCGAACCGGACGCGGCCGGGGCGGTGACCGTCTTCGCGGGTCGGTTGTCGCCGAGCGCGTTGTCGATGTCGACGCTCTTGATGTTGTCGTCGAGGTGCCAGTAGGCCCAGCCCGCCGCCCCGATGCCCGCCACCAGGGCGGCGGCCAGGGTGAGACCGGCGGCCATCAGCACTCGCGGCCGCCGGCCCGTCTGTCTGCCCGGCCGTCTGCCCGCGTCGTCCTGCTCCTCGTGTCGCGTCACGGACAAGAACGTAAGTCCGAATTATGAGCGGACTGTTAGGACCGCGGCCCCGCGGCGGATTTCTCGTGGAAATCTCACGATCCTCAGCCTGGCGTCACCCTCGGCCAGGTGTCACCGTCAGCCCCGCCTCACCGTCAGCCCAGTGTCACCACCGGCACCGGATTGCTGCCGCTCCAGCTCGCGTTGAACCCGAAGGTCACCGAACCCCCGTCCGGGACAGACCCGTTGTACGAGGCGTTCACACAGGTCACGGCCGTTCCCGACTGGGTGCAGCCCGCGTTCCAGGCCTGGGTGATCTGCTGGCCCGCGCCGTACGTCCAGGTCACCTTCCAGGACGAAAGCGAAGCGCCCGAGCAGGAGATCGTCACGTTCCCGGTGAACCCGGTGTTCCACTGGCTGCCCACCCTGTACGCCGCCGTGCAGGCACCGGTCGGAGGCGTCGTCGTCGTGCCGCCCAGCGCCTCGGCGATGCCGTAGTACGCCGGTTTCGGCGCGTAGTTCGCGTCGTACGGCGTCGCCGCCCCGTAGCCCGGGAACGTGCTGTCCACCCAGGAGTCGGAGTCGGTGAAGCCCCAGACGGTGAGGTTCACGCAGCGCGCCACCGCCACGCAGGCCGCGGTCACCGCCTTGTAGTCGGCCTTCTGCTGGGCCAGTTTGCCGCTGTCGGCCGGCAGCGCCATCCGGATGTCCAGCTCGGTGATCGCCACGTCGACGCCGAGGTCGGCGAAGCGCTGGATGTTCTGCTGGAGGGTGGCGGGGACCTGGCCGAGGACGAGGTGGGCCTGGAGACCGACCCCGTCGATGGGGACTCCCCGCTCCTTCAGCGACTTGACCAGGTTGTAGAGCGCGGTGCTCTTCGCGTTGACGCCCTCGACGTTGTAGTCGTTGATGTAGAGCTTCGCCGCCGGGTCGGCGGCCCTGGCCCAGGTGAGGGCGCTCGCGATGTAGTCCGCGCCGAGGCCGTTGTACCAGAGGGTCGAGCGGTAGGTGCCGTCCTCGTTGAAGGCCTCGTTGACGACGTCCCAGGCGGCGATCCTGCCCTTGTAGCGGCCGACCTCGGTGTTGATGTGGTTCTGCAGCAGGGTGCCGAGCTGGGCGGACGTCCAGGTGCCGTTGGTGAGCCAGTTGGGGTTCTGGCTGTGCCAGACCAGGGTGTGACCGCGCACCTGCTGGCTGTGGGCCTGCGCGAAGGCCACGATCTGGTCGGCCTCGGCCCAGTTGAAGGAGTTCTGGGTGGGCTCCACCGAGCCCCACTTCATGGCGTTGCCGGGGGTGAGAGAGCTGAACTGCGCCCCGGCCAGGTCGCCGTATGTCCCGGTGAGCTTGGAGCCGGTGACGGCCGTGCCGATGACCTTGCCCTTGGCCGCGCCCAGATCGCGCAGCGGGGTGTCGGCCGCGTGCGCCACTCCGGTCAGGAGGGCGCCGACGGTGACAGCCCCGGCGAGCAGGGCGGCGAGACGTGCACGTGTCGATGAACTGGAGGATCTCACTGCGGGTGCCTCCGAAAGTTTCGGTCGTGCAACCGATTGACTTCGGAGGAGTGTGGGGGCGTCCGCCACACCCGTCAATACGTCAACTTCCGGCCACAGGCGGTCCTGACGGCCGCCCGCGTTCCTACCGGGCGGGCGGCGCTCCGGTACTCGCCCGGACCACCAGGCTCGTCGCCAGCTCCACCCGGGTCGCCGTCGCCGCCTCCCGGGACGTCGAGCGCGCCAGCTCAAGCACCAGCCGGGCCGCCGCCTCGGCCATCTCCGTCAGCGGCTGGCGGACGGTCGTCAACGGCGGCCCCACCCAGCGGGCCACCGGCAGATCGTCGAAGCCGACCACGCTCACGTCCTCCGGGATGCGCAGCCCCAGCTCGCGGGCGGCCTCGTAGAAGCCGAGTGCCTGGAGGTCGTTGCCCGCGAAGACGGCGGTGGGCCGGTCGGGGCGGTCCAGGAGCTCGCGGCCGAGCCGGTAGCCGGTCTCGTGGTGGAAGTCGCCGGTCTTGACCAGCGCGTGGTCGACCGGCAGCCCGGCCGTCTCCAGCGCGGCGCGGTAGCCGTCGATCCGGGCACGGCTGCACATCATCTGCGGCGGCCCGCTGATCGCCCCGATCCGCCGGTGCCCCAGCTCGACCAGGTGCCGGGTCGCGGCCAGGCCACCCTGCCAGTTGGTGGCCCCGATGGACGGCACGTCGGCGCCCGGGTCGCCGGCCGGGTCCATCACCACGAACGGGATGGAACGGCTGGTGAGCAACGCCCGCTGGGACTCGTCGAGCCCGGAGAGGACCAGCACGACGCCGTGCGGGCGGCGGGCGGCGACCTGGTCCGCCCAGGTCCGCCCGGGCGTGAGCCGTCCGGCGCTCTCGCTGAGCACGACACTCAGCCCGGCGTCCCGCGCCACGTTCTCCACCCCCCGGATGACCTCCATCGCCCAGGCGCTCTCCAACTCGTGGAAGACCAGGTCGATCAGCGGGGAGCGGGTCGCCTCGGCCCGGCGGCGCCGGTAGCCGTGGGCGCGCAGCAGTTCCTCGACGCGGGCGCGGGTCGAAGGGGCGACATCGGCGCGGCCGTTGAGGACCTTCGAAACAGTCGGTGCCGATACGCCGGCCTCACGGGCGATCTCCGCGAGCGTCGCGGTCTGTGTCGGCCGCGCTTCTGTCCGCGTTTCCGCGGGCTCCGAGGGTGTCATGGCGGCGATCGTATCGCCACGCGACCTCTTGACGAACCTATTGCGACGCCATAGGTTCCCGGAACATTCGAAGTACAGATCGAAACATTCGTACCGCCTCGCTTCCGCACCGACTGTCCGACTGTCCACCTGGTGGCTCACCGACCTCTGACAGGAGTTTCATGACCACCGCCCCCTGGCGTGACCCGGCCCTGCCCGCCGCCGCCCGCGTCGCCGACCTCCTCTCCCGGATGACCCTGGAGGAGAAGACCGCCCAGCTGTACGGCGTGTGGGTCGGCGCCGCGACGGACGGCGACGGAGTCGCCCCGCACCAGCACGACATGACCGCCGACCACGCCGACGACTACGACGAGCTGATCACCCGGGGGCTCGGCCAGCTGACCCGGTCCTTCGGCAGCGCGCCCGTGGACCCCGCGCTCGGCGCCCGCGCCCTGGCCCTGGCCCAGCGCCGGATCGCCGCGGCCGGCCGCTTCGGCATCCCCGCGGTCGCCCACGAGGAGTGCCTGGCCGGCTTCACCGCCTGGCGGGCCACCGCCTACCCGGTCCCGCTGGCCTGGGGCGCCGCCTTCGACCCGCCGCTGGTGGAGGAGATGGGCCGGGCGATCGGCCGCGACCTGCGCGCGGTCGGCGTCCACCAGGGCCTCGCCCCCGTCCTGGACGTCGTACGCGATCCGCGCTGGGGCCGGGTCGAGGAGACGATCGGCGAGGACCCGTACCTGGTCGGCACGGTCGGCACGGCCTACGTCCGCGGGCTCGAGTCCGCCGGGATCGTCGCCACGCTGAAGCACTTCGCCGGGTACGCCTCCTCGGTGGGCGCCCGCAACCTCGCCCCGGTGCGCGCGGGAACGCGCGAGTTCGCGGACGTCACCCTGCCCCCCTTCGAGATGGCGCTGCGCGAGGGCGGCGCCCGCTCGGTGATGGCCGCCTACACGGAACGCGACGGCGTCCCGGCCTCCGCCGACCCCGAGCTGCTGACCCGCCTTCTACGCGAGGAGTGGGGCTTCACCGGCACGGTCGTCGCCGACTACTTCGGCATCGGCTTCCTCCAGACCCTGCACCGGGTCGCCGGCACCCCCGCGGAGGCGGCCCACCTCGCCCTGGCGGCCGGCATCGACGTCGAGCTGCCCACCGTGAAGTACTACGGCGAGGCGCTGGTCACGGCCGTGCGCGCCGGCGAGCTCCCCGAGGAACTGGTCGACCGGGCCGCCCACCGCGTCCTGCTCCAGAAGTGCGAACTGGGCCTGCTGGACGAGGACTGGCGGCCGGAGCCGGAGACCGCCGGGCCGGTCGACCTCGACCCACCGGCGAACCGCGCCCTGGCCCGCCGGCTGGCGGAGGAGTCGGTGGTCCTGCTGGACAACCCCGACGACCTGCTCCCCCTCGCCCCCGACACCCGCGTCGCCGTGGTGGGCCCGAGGGCGGCCGACCCGCTCGCGATGCTGGGCTGCTACTCCTTCCCGTCCCATGTCCTCACCCACCACCCCGAGGTGGACCCGGGCATCTCGATCCCGACCCTGCTGGAGTCCCTGCGGGCCGAACTCCCCGACGCGAAGGTCACGTTCACGGAGGGCTGCGGGGTCTCGGACCCGGATCCGTCCGGCTTCACGGAGGCCATCGCCCGCGCCTCGGAGGCGGACGTCTGCGTGGCCGTCCTCGGCGACCGGGCGGGCCTGTTCGGCCGGGGCACCTCCGGCGAGGGCTGCGACGTGACCGACCTGAACCTGCCCGGCGTCCAGAACGAACTGCTGGACGCGCTGGTCGCGACGGGCGTGCCGGTCGTCCTCGTGCTGCTCACCGGCCGCCCCTACGCGCTCGGCCGCTGGCACGGGCGGCTGGGTGCGGTCGTGCAGGCGTTCTTCCCGGGCGAGGAGGGCGGCCCGGCGGTGGCGGGCGTGCTGTCCGGCCGGGTGAACCCATCGGGCCGCCTCCCGGTGAGCGTGCCGCACCTGCCCGGCGGCCAGCCCTGGACCTACCTCCAGCCGCCACTGGGCCTGGCGGGCGAGGTCAGCAACCTGGACCCGACCCCGCTCTACCCCTTCGGGCACGGTCGCTCGTACACGGCGTTCGCGTGGGAGGACTTCTCGGGCCCGGACGCGGAGATCGGCACGGACGGCTCGTACGACCTGTCCGTCACGGTCCGCAACACCGGTGGGCGGGCGGGCGCGGAGGTCGTACAGCTGTATCTGCACGACCCGGTGGCGAGCGTGACGCGTCCCGACGTACGGCTGATCGGCTATCAGCGCCTGGAGCTGGCGGCGGGCGGGTCGGCGCGGGTGACCTTCCGCTTCCACGCCGACCTGTCGGCGTTCACCGACCGTGCGGGGCGCCGGGTGGTCGAACCCGGCGCGCTCGAGCTGCGGTTGGGGACGTCCAGCGGGCAGGCGCGGGAGACGGCCCGGGTGCGGCTCACCGGACCGGTGCGCGAGGTGGGGGCGGAGCGGCGGCTGCACTGCGACGTGGAGGCTTCGCGTAACTGAGGTGCGGCCATGGGGGGTCCGCGTGGCAGAATCCGCCGACCGTCCAGCCATGCGACGGGAACGCGACGGGAACACCATGGACGCCCCCATATCCGCGGACACCGGCACCCGCGAAGGCCACCGAGCCCATGAGTGGCTGCTCGGTCTCGCCATGCTCGCGCTGGCCTGGCTGCCGAGGGCGGTCGCCGCAGCGGTCCTGTTCGCCGCGCTCTTCCTCCGGGGTCCCCAGTGGGCGCCGGCCGCGCCGCTGTTCCTGATCGCAGTCGAGATCTCCAGGGCCGTCATGGCGGCACGCGGCCCGCTGCCCGGCCGGGCGGTGCGCCCCGGGGACGAACCGGAGCTGGCCGCGCTGGTGCGGGACGTGGCCGAGCGGCTCGGCTTCCGCGAGCCGCTCCTCGTGCGGATCGTGCCCGGCGTCCAGGCATCGCTGGGGCGCGCGAAGGTCGCGGGCGTGCGCACCCACATCCTCCTCCTCGGCCTGCCGCTGCTGCGCAACCTGACCGAGGCCCAGCTGGCCTCCGTGATCGCGCACGAGCTGGCGCACGAGCGGCACGTGGGCGACCGGCGCGCGACCCTGCTGCGGTTCGCCCGCGCCCGGCTGGCGGACCGGCTGGAGGGCCGATTCCGCCCCCTGGCTCCCCTGGCGGGCCCCCTGCTCCGCGCCTCACAGCCTCTCCTGTGGAGGGGCGAGACGGCCGCCGACGCCGACGCCGCCCGGATCACGGGCACCGAGGCCACCGCCGAGGCGCTGCGCCGGGCCGGGCTGCTCCATGCCGCGTTCGAGGGGCTCGGCGAAGGCTGGCTGTCGGCGCTGGCCGAGGAGGACGCCTGGCCCGAGGACTTCTACGACGCCCTCGACACCGCCCTTGGCGACCCGCACGTCGCTCGCCGGGCCGCCCGCGCCGTCGCCGAGGAGGACGCGGTCGACCCGTACGCCACGGCTGACCACCCGCCCCTCGATCACCGCGTGGCCGGGCTGCCCGCCCACGCCGAGAGCCCGTACGGCCCGGCTCCGCTCACCCTGCGGACCGGGGCGGCCGTCGAGGCGTGGTGCGTCCGGCAACTGACCCGGCTGGACTGGGAGCCGGACGAGGGGCCGCGCGACGACGAGGTGAGTCCCGTACGCCTCCTCGACATGCCGCACAGCCGCCTGCGCGAACTCGGCTTCGACACCCGCCTCGCCCTCCTCCACGCCGCCCGCCGGGACAGCTCGACGGAGGCGGTGACACTGGCCCTGGACGCCCTCGCCGACGGCACCTGGCCCCGGCTGGCCCGCAGCGTCGACCCCGTGCTGCGGTGGGCACCGACGACCGTCCGTCCGGCGCTCGCCCGGAGCGTCGTCGCCGGGGCCGTGAGCCCGCCCTTCGCGGAGGTGCTGTGCACGGCGGGCTGGACGTACACCAGCCGCTGGCTCACGACGGTCGTCACGGCGCCGGACGGCGGCCGGATCGTCGACCTGCACGAACTGCTGGACGAGGCCGTGCGCGACGGCGACCCCGAACCGGTACGCACCCTGTGGGCGTCCGCCGAGCCGAAGGAGTGGGCCGTATGAGCCGCCCCGGACCCGCCCTGCGCGTGGGCCTCCTGGGCGTGGCCGTCATCCTCACCGGCTACGCCCTGTTCGCCGCCTGGCTCGGCCTCCACGCCCAGCGCTACGCCGACGCCCGCGACCGGGCCACCTCGACGGCCGTCGGCGTGGTCGTCGAGAACGGCATCGGCGACGAGGACGACGTCCGCGTGCGCTGGACCGACGCGGGGGGTCGTGCGCACGTACAGCAGTTCCCGACCTACGACGACCCATACCGCAACAAGGCGTTCTTCCTGGTGGACTACGACCCCGACGACCCGACCCCCAAGGGCTTCCCGGCCGGCGGGGACGAGACGGCGACGGAGGACGACCTGATCTTCCCGGTCGTCCTGGGCGGAGTGGCCGCCCTGCTCCCGACCTCCGTCTGGGTCTGGCGAGGTCTGCGCTTCCGCCTCGGGGTGCGGCGGCCCGGCCTCCCGATGACGGGGCGCGTCCTCTACGGCCGACGCCCGGCGACGGCATGGCGGGACCCGATGACGACGTGGCTGGCGCTGACGGCCCCCGAGGGCGACGCCCGCCACTGGCAGCGCGTCATGTGGCATCCGGTGCTCGACGAGACGTCCGGCGAGGTCGAGGTGAGCGTGCACCGCGCGGGCGACGGAAGCCTGCGCCCCGCCGTCGTCACACTGCCCGACGGCACCCGCCTGGTCCCCCTCGGAAAGCTGCGCCGGTACCGCCCGATGTTCATGGCCTTCGACGACCACGAGGCCGTCCGGGGCGACCTGCGGGACGCGTTCGTCCTCCCCGCCGACACGGTCGTACGCCCCGCCCGCCCCTGGTGGCGAGGCGCGGTGACCGCCACGTCCGGCACCACACTCGGCGTCCTCGCGGGCTTCGTCCTGACCGGCGGAACCGTGGTCGCGTCGGTGGCCTTCGCCGTGTGCGCGGGAACGCTGGTGACGTCGGTGTGGGTGCTGTCGTCGCCTCAGCCGTAGAGCGCGGCGACGAAGGCGGCCGAGGCGCCGGGTCGAGGGCGAGGTGGGGAACTCCTCCCGGCTCGGCCCGCGATGCTCGCGCAGCCCCTGCACGAAGCCGCCGAACGTCCGCATACTGTCCGACGACTCCGGCTCGCCACCACCGACCTCGATGTCACCCCACACGCACCTGGAGTGACGGTACGGTCACCCCGCTGTCCAGGTCGGGCTTCGGACGCGGCTCACCCGGCCCGTTCGCTCCCCACCGGCTCGAACCGCCACCGATGAACCGCGCGGCCCACCAACTCCCCGTCGGGCTCCGGCAGTTCGGGGAGTACGGCGTCGTACTCCGCGTCCCACCAGGTGATGACCAGCACCCGGTCCTGCGGGGCGCGGAAGGTCTCGCGGCGCACGGGCTTCTCCGCGAGCTCCTGCGCCCGCGCCCAGGCCAGCAGTTCCTCGCCCCGCCCGGCGACCGCCCGGGCCTCCCACATCAGCGCGACCGTCATGAGTAGAGGTTGCCCTTGCTGACCTCGTGCACGTGATCGTGATCGTGATCGTGGTCGTGGGCGGGCGGTCGGCCCGGCACATGCGGCTCCGTCACCGGCAGCGAGGAGTCCGCCGACAGGTCCCAGCCGGAAGCGGCGCGCCCCCGGGCCACCATCTCCGCGCCCAGGGCCGCCACCATCGCGCCGTTGTCCGTGCACAGCTTGGGACGCGGGACGCGCAGCCGGATACCGGCGGCCTCACAGCGCTCCTGCGCCAGGGCCCGCAGCCGGGTGTTCGCGGCCACGCCGCCGCCGATCATCAGGTGGTCGACGCCCTCGTCCTTGCAGGCCCGTACGGCCTTGCGGGTCAGGACGTCCACGACCGCCTCCTGGAAGGAGGCCGCCACATCACGGACCGGGACCTCCTCGCCCGCCGCCCGCTTCGCCTCGATCCAGCGGGCGACCGACGTCTTCAGCCCGGAGAAGGAGAAGTCGTACACCGGGTCGCGCGGGCCGGTGAGGCCGCGTGGGAACGCGATGGCCGAGGGGTCGCCCTCGCGCGCGTAGCGGTCGATCACCGGGCCGCCCGGGAAACCCAGGTTCAGCACGCGGGCGATCTTGTCGAATGCCTCGCCCGCCGCGTCGTCGATGGTCGCGCCCAGCGGACGGACGTCGGAGGTGATGTCTGTGGACAGCAGCAGGGACGAGTGGCCGCCGGACACCAGCAGCGCCATCGTCGGCTCGGGCAGCGCGCCGTGCTCCAGCTGGTCCACGCAGATGTGCGAGGCGAGGTGGTTCACGCCGTAGAGGGGCTTGCCGAGGGCGTAGGCGTACGCCTTCGCCGCCGAGACGCCGACCAGCAGGGCGCCGGCGAGACCGGGACCGGCCGTGACCGCGATGCCGTCGAGGTCCTTCGCGCTCACCCCCGCTTCCTTGAGCGCCCGGTCGATGGTCGGGACCATCGCCTCCAGATGGGCCCGGGACGCCACCTCCGGCACGACCCCGCCGAAACGGGCGTGCTCGTCGACGCTGGAGGCGATCGCGTCCGCCAGCAGGGTCCTGCCGCGCACGACGCCGACGCCGGTCTCGTCGCAGGAGGTCTCGATCCCCAGAACCAGGGGTTCGTCAGCCATTGTTCTCGGTTTCCTGTGTCCCTTGTACCGGAGTCGGTACGGATGTCGATGGATCGGTCAGCCGCATCACCAGGGCGTCCACGTTCCCCGGCTGGTAGTAGCCGCGCCGGAAGCCGATGGCCTCGAAGCCGAAGCGTTCGTAGAGCTTCTGGGCGCGCACGTTGTCGATCCGGCACTCCAGCATGACCTCGGCGCACTCGAACGCGGTGGCCGCGCGCAGCAGCTCCGTCAGCAGACGGCCGCCGAGGCCGGTGCCCTGGTGGTCGCGGGCGACGGCGATGGTCTGGACGTCGCCGAGGTCTCCGGCGGCGGCCAGGCCCGCGTACCCGACGATCCGCTCGACGCCGGCCGTCGTGTCGACCGCGACGAGATACCGCCGGGTCGCCTCGGGGCCGCGGGCGTGTGCCAGATCGGACCAGAACATGCCCCGCGACCAGGCGTCCTCGGGAAAGAGGTCCTTCTCCAGCTCAAGCACGGATTCGATGTCCCACCAGCGCATCTCACGCAGCACGGGCCGGCCGGGTGGGTTGACGGCTTCGGTCACTTGGGGGTGACCACCTTGTAGTTCTTCGGCACCTGGGCGTCCGGCCGGCGCAGGTACAGCGGGCGCGGGGCGGAGAGCTCCTCGCCCGCCGCCAGCTTCTCCGCGGCCAGACCCGCGAGCGCGGCGGCCGAGACGTGCTCGGGCTCGTGCGCGTGGGGAAAGGTGTCCGGGTACAGCAGCGCGCCCGCGCCGACGGACGGCAGCCCGGCCACCTCGTCGGCGATGTCGGCCGGCCGGTCCACCGCGGGGCCGGAGACCCGGGTCCGCGAATCGGCGTAACGCGCCCAGTAGACCTCCTTGCGGCGGGCGTCGGTCGCCACGACGAAGGGGCCTTGGAGGCCGGACGCGTAGGCGAGGCCGTCGAGTGTGCACAGACCGTGCACGGGGACGCCGAGCGCGAGCCCGAAGGTGTCGGCGGTCATCAGACCGACTCTGAGCCCCGTGTACGGGCCGGGGCCTACGCCGACGACGATGCCGGTGACGGCGTCGAGCGTGAGCCCGGCTCCTTCGAGCAGCCGGTCGACGGCCGGCAGCAGCAGCTCGCCGTGCCGGCGCGCGTCCACCTGACTCGAGGAGGCGATGACGTCCGTGCCGTCGTGCAGCGCGACGGTGACGGCGGGGGTGGCGGTATCCAGAGCGAGCAAGAGCACGCAAACAGCCTACGGCTCCCGTGCCCCCGACACGGCCGTACCGGTCGGAGGGATGATGACTGCTAACGTCGCCGCGAAACGTGACGTACGGGACAGACGGGGTGGTCTCCGATGCCAAGCAGCAGCTCGACTTTCGTGGCCGGGCTCACCTCTGCGGCCCTGGCGGCGGTCGGATTCCTCACCTTCCAGGCATCGGCGAGCGCGCCGGCCGACCTCGCCGGGCCGCAGCGTGGGGGCGCCCCCACGAAGGCGGCGAAGGCACCCCGGGACAAGGCGCACCCCACCGCGCTGCCGGCCGGCTCCGGAGTGGGCGAGCGGGTCGTGTACTCACTGGACGACGACCGGGTGTGGCTGGTCGGGCCCGACGCCGAGGTCAGGCGCACGTTCGAGGTGGCCCCGGGCAGCGTGGATCCCCGCCCGGGCAGCTACGCCGTCACCTCCCGCTCGGGTGCCGTCACCGGCAGCGACGGCACCCCCGTCGAGCACGTCGTGCGCTTCACCACCGTGAACGACGTGACGATCGGCTTCAGCGCGGCGCTGGACGGCGAGCTGCCCGAGCCCGACCCGACGGTGCGGACGGGCGGCATCCGGGAGACCGTCGCGGACGGCGCCGCACTGTGGGACTTCGCGACCATCGGCCGGGCCGTCGTCGTGATCCCGTAGGCCCTGATGTCGTAGGCCCTGATGTCGTAGGCCGGGATCGTAGGCCGGGATGCCGTGGGCCGTGATCCCGTAGGTCGTGGTGCCCCGGGTCGCGGTCACGCGTGAACGTTCCGACAAGACGTCGGCAAAATGTTGCGTTCGGTGTCCCGTGCGTGGTCACATGGTATCAACTTCGTAGTTAGGTCTACCTAACCACGTCCGCCCCCGAACCCCAGGAGGCGTCCATGTCGGTCACCGAGCCCAAGAACCGGCCGCCGCGGCCGCACACGCTCGCCGGTGTGTCCATGCGCGATCTGCTGGCCTCGTGCGCGGCCGCGGAAGCCGTCTCGACACCTCCGCGCCTGCCCGACCCGGCCCTCGAGGACCGGCCGGTCGAGCACCCCAAGGCGGCGTGAGGGCCCCACTGGTCACCGGCTGCGAGACCCCCGGCTCACCGGCTGCGGCGGATGACCCCGGCCACCGGGCGTCGAGCCCCCGAGGGCCCCTGAGGTCGACCGCAGCCCCTCAGGCCGACAGCACGCTCAGGTCCGCCGTGGTCCACCGCTCCCCGAGTCCCGTCACCGTCACGTGCCGCACCTCGTCCGTGGTGTCACCGACGGCCCGGTGGATGAGGACCTGGAGCCGGTCGTCGGTCAGCTCCTCGACCTTGCCCTCGCCCCACTCCACGACGATCACCGACGCGGGCAGCGACACGTCGAGGTCGAGGTCCTCCATCTCGTCCAGTCCGCCGGCCAGGCGGTACGCGTCGACGTGGACGAGCGGCGGACCGTCCCCCAGGGAGGGGTGGACCCGGGCGATCACGAACGTCGGCGAGGTGACGGCGCCCCGCACCCCCAGCCCCGCACCGAGCCCGCGGGTGAGCGTCGTCTTGCCCGCACCGAGCTCCCCGCTCAGCATCACGAGATCTCCGGCCCGCAACAGCTTGGCCAGACGACGACCCAACTCGCCCATCTGCTCGGGGGAGTTGACGCGCAGCTGGACAGACCGGGGCGATGCTGCGTTCTCTTCCATCATCACTCACTCGCAGTAGTACATTGATCACACCCCGCAAGGGGTCGGTTCGGGCCGGACCGCAGCCGAAGGCTGGAAGCCACCTCCGTCAGGAGGAGGCGGAGTCACAGCCGTTCACGGTAGCCGTGTTCGGTATCGCCCCCGTGCGGGCGAGCAGATCAGCGAGGCGGTCGGTGACCACTTCCGGGTGCTCCAGCATCACGAGGTGCCCGGCGTCCGGTACCAGGACCAGTTCCGCGCCCGGCAAGGCGTCGGCGATCGCCTCGCTGTGCTCGCTCGGCGTGACCAGATCCCCGATCCCGGCGAGCACCAGCACCGGTATGCCGGTGAAACAGGCGAGCGCCTCGGTCTTGTCGTGATCCGTGAACGCCGGGTAGAACTCGGCGACCACGTCGATCGGTGTGCCCTCGATCATCCGCTCGGCGAACCGTGCCACCGCCGGGTCCACGTCCCGCGAGGCGAACGAGTACCGCTTGATGATCCCGGTGAAGAGATCGGCGGTGGCCCGCCGCCCCTTCTCCACCAGGGCCGCCTGCTGCCCCAGCGCCTTCAGCACTCCCGGCAGCACCCGGCGCACCGCGTTCACGCCCGCGACCGGTAGCCCGAAGTTGACCTCGCCGAGCCGCCCGGACGACGTGCCGACGAAGGCGGTGGCGACGACCCGGTCCCGGATCAGCTCGGGGTGCAGCGCGGCCAGGGCCATCACCGTCATCCCGCCCATGGAGTGCCCGACGAGCACGATCGGCCCCTCCGGCACGGCCGCGTCGACGACGGCCTTCAGATCGCGCCCCAGCTGGTCGATGGTGACCGGCACGCCGTCCTGTATCTGGGCGTTTCCGCGGCCGGACCGGCCGTGACTGCGCTGGTCCCAGTACACGGTCCGTACGACACCGCGCAGGGCCGCCCTCTGGAAGTGCCAGGAGTCCTGGTTGAGGCAGTAGCCGTGGCTGAAGACCACGGTGACGGGGAGCGGCGCCTTGCGCCCGAAGAGCCTGCGCCGCCGGTTCGCCGGTCCGCCCTGCGGCTCGACGTCGTCGACCTCGTAGTACAGCTCGGTGCCGTCGTCGGCGTACGCCTTGCCGGGGGTGCCGCGCAGTCCGCCGTAAGGGCCCGTCGAGTCGAGGGCGAGCCGGGCCTTCGCCCGCATGCCCCGCCCCACGGTCATCCGCTCCAGGGCGACACCCGCCGCGGCTCCCGCGGCGATCACGCCTATCGCGGTGCCGGCGATACCGGTCGCCCGGCGCCAGCCTCCGGCCGCCCCCGTGGCGGAGGCGGCGACGACCGCCGAGGCCGCGCTCGCCACGACCTCCGCACTGCTCGCCACCACCTCCGCACTGCTCTCGCTCACGTACCGCTCCTCTTTGGCCGATGTCCGTGCTCCGACTGCGGAGTACCCGTCTGGTTACTCATTCACCTGAACGGGTCTCCTTGACACGGGTCTCCTGGACACGCGTCCGATCCACACGGGTCTCATTGACGCGGGTCTCATTGACGCGGGTCTCATTGACGCGGGTCTCATTGACATAGACGCGAGGAACGCGCGCTCCGATGCGCGTGACGATCTCGTATCCGATGGTCCCGGCCGCCTGGGCCCAGTCCTCCGCGGTGGGCTCACCGCGGTCGCCGGGGCCGAAGAGGACCGCCTCCGCGCCGGGCCCGGGCTCGTCGCCGCCGAGGTCGACGACGAACTGGTCCATCGCGATACGTCCGGCGGCCGTCCGCCACTTGCCGCCGACCAGCACCGGTCCGCTCCCCGAGGCGTGCCGGGGAACACCGTCCGCGTACCCCAGCGGGACGAGGCCGAGGGTGGTCGCACCGGGGGTGACGTAGTGATGGCCGTAGCTCACGCCGTGCCCGCCCGGGACGTGCTTCACCAGGGCGAGCGAGGCCGCGAGGGTCATCACCGGACGCAGCCCGAAGTCGGCGGAGGCGCCCAGCTCGGGGCTGGGCGAGAGGCCGTACATCGCGATGCCCGGGCGGACCAGGTCGAAGTGCGTCTGCGGGAGCGTGAGCGTGGCCGGCGAGTTGGCGATGTGCCGCACCTCGGGCCGTACGCCCTGCCGTTCGGCGTACGCCACCATCTCCTGGAAGCGGCCGAGCTGGAGCGCGATGGACGGATGCCCGGGCTCGTCGGCGCAGGCGAAGTGCGACCACAGCCCGGTGACCCGGAGCAGCCCCTCGCCCTCGGCACGCAGCGCCTCGCCCACCAGCTCGGGCCAGTCGGCGGGCTGGCAGCCGTTGCGCCCGAGCCCGGTGTCGGCCTTGAGCTGCACCCGCGCGGCCCGCCCGGCGGCCCGCGCCCCCTCGGCGACCTCGCGCAGGGCCCAGAGCCCGCCGACGGAGACGTCGAGACCGGCCTCGACCGCCTCGCGCCAGGGCCCGCCCGGCGTCCACAGCCAGCACATGATCCTGACGTCCGCCGGCAGGCCGCCCGCCGCGCGCAGCGCCAGCGCCTCCTCGGGCGTGGCGGTGCCCACCCAGGTGGCGCCGGCCTCGACGGCCGCACGGGCGCAGGGGACAGCCCCGTGTCCGTACCCGTCGGCCTTCACCACGGCCATGAAGGCCGAGTCGGGCGCCTTGGCGCGCAGCGTGCGCACGTTGGCCCGCAGCGCGGCCAGGTCGATCTCGGCGCGGGCGCGCGGCGGGGTGGCGGGCGGCTTGGCAGTGTCACTCATCGCGCCCAGTGTCTCAGAGGGCTCCGACAGCCCCTAAGTACCGGGCCGGTGCCCCCACACGTAGACCCGGTCGCCCTTCTTCAGCACCCCCCACAGTCTGCGCGCGTCACCGAGCGTGAGATTGACGCAGCCCATGGAACCGATGGTGGTGTGGATGCTGCCGTAGACGGCGTGGAAGGCCTCGCCGCCGTCGAAGAACTGGGCATAGGGCATGGGGTTTCCGTAGAGCGTGGACACATGGTTCTTGTGCCGCCAGTAGATGGTGTGCCACCCCGTGCGGGTCGGATGGACGACCCGTCCGCTGCGCATCGACACCGGCCCGAAGACGACCTTCGTCCCCTTCTGCACCCAGGTCAGCTGCCGGTCGAGATCGACGCAGGCGACCCGGCGGGTCCGCACCGGGCACCTCTTCCCGGCGTTGGGGTTCTTCCTCGCGGCGATGAGCTGCATGCGTGCCCAGGTGACGGGCCCGGCGAACCCGATGGCGGGCTTGATCTTCTGCTGCTGCTGAAAGGCGCGGATCGCCATACAGTCCGCGGCGGACTGCTTCCCGTCCACCTTCAGCTTCAGCCACCGCTCGACCCCGCGCTGATACGGCCCGGTCCGCGTGCTGCACAGCACCCGGGTCACGGCGTCGTCCAGCGGCACGTACTCGACGAGCGCGTACGTCCCCCACGGCGCGTCCCACGGCTCGACGGCGTCCTCGGCGGCGGTGGGCTCGTACACCTTCGGGGCGAGCACCTGGTCGGGCGTATCGATCTGCCAGGGCTGGTACGGCCCCGGCGGCACCCCGGGCACAAGCTGGCTCTCGGGTCCGGAGGGAGGAGGCGCGGCTCGGGCGGGACTCCCGAGGGGAAGAAGAGCGACGGCGGCAAGGAGGAAGGCCACGGTTCGTGTGCTGAACATCCGATCAGACAAACGCGTATCCCGCGGCGCACCGGGGCGGCACGCGGCGGAGTCACCCATCCAGCGCAGGCCGGCTGACCCGGCCCGGCTGAGGGCCCCTCTGGGGGAGTTTGGGGACGAGGCCCTTTCGGGGCCGAAACGGGGGTCCGGGGGCAGCGCCTCCAGGCATGGGACGGGTAGGGGCGGCGGGGGCGGGACAAGACCGGCCGCCCCTATCCCCGCACGGACCGCCAGGCCTCCCGAACCCCCGCGGCCACGTCATGCGCCCCCACCGGCGCCCCGTCCGCCGCCAGCCGCCCCGCCAGCCCGTGCAGATACGCCCCGACACTCCCCGCGTCCAACGCACTGAGCCCCGCCGCCAGCAACGACCCCGCGAGTCCCGACAGCACATCCCCGCTCCCGGCCGTGGCCAGCCACGCGGTCCCCGTCGCGTTCACCCGCACCACCCCCTCACCCCCGGCGTCCGCGACCAACGTCGTCGACCCCTTGAGCAGCACGGTCGCCCGGTACCGCGCCGCCAGCTCGCGCGCGGAACGCAGCCGGGCGCCCTCCACCTCCTCCCGCGCCACCCCCAACAGCGCGGCCGCCTCCCCCGCGTGAGGTGTCATCAGCGTCGGCGCGGTACGCCCCCGTACCGCGTCGGCGTCCGCGAGCCGCAGCCCGTCGGCGTCGATCAGCACCGGCACCTCGGCGGCCAGCACCTCCGCCACCGTCTTCGCGTCGTCCCCTGCGCCCGGCCCGACGACCCACGCCTGTACCCGCCCGGCCTGCCGGGGCCCCTGGTCGGACACGAGCGTCTCGGGGAACCGCGCGATGACCGCGTCCCCCGCCGGTCCGACGTACCGCACGGCACCGGCCCCGCCCCGCAGCGCCCCCGCGACCGCCAGCACCGCGGCGCCCGGATACCGGGCGGACCCGGCGGCGATCCCGACGACGCCCCGCCGGTACTTGTCGCTCTCACCGCCCGGCACGGGCAACAGGGCCGCCACGTCCGCGTGCTGGAGGGCCGCCAGCTCGGGCTCGGCGGGCAGCTCGCCGCCGAGCCCAATGTCGACGAGCCGCACCGACCCGGCGTACTCCCGCGCCGGATCGACGAGCAGCCCCGGCTTGTGCGTACCGAAGGTGACGGTGAGGTCGGCGCGGATCGCACTCCCGTGCACCTCACCGGTGTCCGCGTCGACACCGCTGGGCAGGTCGACGGCGACGACGGCGGCCCGGGCCCCGGCGACGACCGCCGCCAGCGCGGCCGCGTCCGGCCGCAGTCCGCCCCTCCCGCCGATCCCGACGATGCCGTCGAGCACGAGGTCGGCACCGCGGACGACGTCCTCGGCGCCCTCGGGCGCGACCGTGCGCCCACCGGCCCGCCGCAGGGCCGCCAGCCCCGCGGTGTGGGTGCGCCCGGGCGCGAGCAGCACCGCGGTGACACCCGCCCCGCGCCGGGCGAGCCGGGCCCCGGCATACAGGGCGTCACCCCCGTTGTCGCCGCTGCCGACCAGGAGCACGACCCGCCGCCCGTACACCCGCCCCAGCAGATCGGCGCAGGCGGCGGCGAGCCCGGCGGCGGCCCGCTGCATGAGGGCCCCTTCGGGAAGCCGGGCCATCAGCTCCCGCTCGGCACGACGGACGGTCTCGACGCGATACGCAGTACGCATACGGTCGAGTCTCCCCCGGTCTCCCCCCTCACCGCACTCGATCGGCTCGCCCACGGGGCCGGCTCACCCCTCGGCCACCACCACCGCCGAAGCGACCCCCGCGTCGTGACTCAACGACACATGCCAGCCCGTGACCCCCAGTTCGGCCGCCCGCGCGGCGACACTCCCCCGCACCCGCAACAGAGGCCGTCCGCTCTCCTCCACGTACACCTCGGCATCCGTCCACAGCAGCCCGGGCGGCGCCCCCAGCGCCTTGGCCAGAGCCTCCTTCGCGGCGAACCGTGCCGCCAGCGAGGCGGCGCCCCGCCGCTCCCCGCTCGGCAGCAGCAGCTCGCTCTCCAGGAACAGGCGCTGGGCCAGCCCGGGCGTCCGTTCCAGCGACGCCGCGAACCGGTCGATCTCCGCCACGTCGATACCGACGCCGATGATGCTCATGCCCAGCACCCTAAGGCCGCGCTGTCACAGCCTGCTGCTAGCCTGCGGCGACTTGATCACGTCGAATGACGCCGGATCACGCCGGTTTCCACAGGACCACACCGGTTCACACAGGACCACACCGGATCGCATCCGGTCACATCGGTGAAGAACCCGCCGCGCGCCCTGGGGGGCCAGCCCGCGCGCCGCGGACAGCGACGCCAGGGGGCGGAGGAATGACCAGCACCACCGACGGCATCACCAGCGGCGGACCCACGAGCACCTCGGGACCGACCTTCGACCCGTACGACAACACACCCGAGCTGATCCCGCTGCGCAGCGCCGCGCAGGCCGGGCACTGGCCGGCCGTCCAGGCCTACTTCGCGGGGCTCGACTCGGCCGCCGAGCTCACCGCGGCCGCCGGCCTGCTCGCGGACATCGCCGGCGTCGAGAACTTCCTGGAGCGGGCGGCTGCCGAACTGCCCGGCGACCCGCTGCCGCGCACGCTGCTCGCCGAGCGGTACGTCCACATCGGCTGGGGGATCCGCAGCAGCGCCCGCGCCCAGCACGTCTCCCAGGACCAGTTCGTCCAGTTCCACGACTGGCTGCGCAGGGCCGAGCAGATCCTGATCGAGGTGTGCGCCGAGCATCCCTCGTACGCCCCCGCCTGGGCGTCCCGCCTGAAGACCGTACGCGGTCTCCAGCTGGGCCAGGCCGAGGCCCGCCGCCGCTACGACCGCCTCTCCGCCCACCACCCGCACCACTACCGCGCCCAGACCCAGCTGCTCCAGCAGCTGTGCCCGAAGTGGAGCGGCTCCTGGGAGGCGGCGCACGGCTTCGCCCGCGAATGCGCGACCGCGGCCCCCGACGGCTCGAACTCCGGCGCCCTGGTGGCCATCGTCCACATCGAGCACGCGCTGGACCTGGACGGCGGCCAGAAAGCGGCCTACATGCAGAGCCTCCCGGTCCGCGACGACCTGCGCAACGCTGCCCACGTCTCCGTACTGCACCCGGCCCACCGGCCCGACTGGGACTCGATCGGCGCGCACAACGCGTTCGCGTTCGCGTTCTCCTTCGGCGGCCATGTCGCGGACGCGGCCCCGCACTTCGCCATCCTCGGCGACCGGGCGACCGAAGACCCGTGGGACTGCCTGCCCGACATGAAGGCGGCGTTCCTCAGGTACCGCAAGGCCGCGCTGGAAACCCGAGGAGGGGGCAACCGATGACCACAGACCTGCACAAGCACGAAAGCCGTGACGACCTCGGCGACCACGCCGAACTCGCCGCTCTCACCGGCCTCGTCTCGCACACCATCACGCACCACATCCCCACGCTCTACGCGCCCGCCTCCGGCAACGAGATCACCGCCGGCCTCTTCTTCCGGGTCGGCCGCGCCGACGAGACCCTGGCCACCGCGGGCATCACCCACCTCGTCGAGCACCTCGCCCTGCACCGCCTCGGCCTGTCCGATCTGCACTACAACGGCGCGACGGCCAACGCCTACACCCTCTTCCACGTCACCGGCAGCGAGGAGGAGGTGGTCAAGTACCTCAACAGCGTGTGCGCGGGGCTGCGGGACCTGCCGATGGAGCGGCTGGAGACCGAGAAGGAGATCCTGCGCACCGAGGCGGCCGGCCGTGGCAGCGGCCCCCAGCACCGGATGCCGCTGTGGCGGTACGGCGCCCGTGGCTACGGCCTGTCCAGCTACAACGAGCTCGGCACCTGGAGCCTGACGCCCGACCAGGTGCGCCACTGGGCCGAGACCCGCTTCACCAGGGACAACGCGGTGCTGTGGATCACCAGCGACCATGTCCCCGACGGCCTGGACCTCACCCTCCCCCAGGGCTCCCGCGTCCCCGCGCCGGCCGCGACCAGCGCCCTGCCCACCACCCCCGCGTACATCAGCGGCGACGACGGCCATGTCGTCCTCACTTCGGTGCTCCGCCGCTCCACCGCGGCCGCCGTCTTCGCGGACGTCCTCGGCCGGGCCCTCTTCCAGGACCTGCGCCAGGAGGGCGGCTACTCGTACTCCGCGGAGGCCGACTACACCCCGCGCGACGCCGAGTTCGCCGTCCTCACCGCGTACGCGGACTCCCTCCCGCAGAAGCAGGACGCGGTCGTCGGCGGCTTCGTCGACACGCTCGCCCGGCTGCGCGTGGGCCGTATCGAGCAGTCCGAACTGGACTCCGTCCGCGGCAAGCTCCTCAAGATGTACGACTCGCCCGACATCGCGGCCTCCGCGCTCCCCTCGTACGCGCTGAGCCTGCTGCTCGGGCACCGGATCCTCAGCCCCGAGCAGCACAGGGCCGAGCTGAACGCGGTGACGACGGACGATCTGCGCGAGGTCGCCCGGGAGGCGTGGGCGGGGGCGCTCCTCCAGGTGCCGGGCCGGGGCGTCGACTGGGCGGGACTCACCCTCGCCCCGCAGTACTCGCAGACCGCTGTGACCGGCACCCGCCACCAGTCGCTGGAGGACGAGGAGATCACGCTGGTCATCGGCGCGGAGGGCGTGAGCCTGCTGACGCCGAGGGGCCCGGTCACCGTCCGCTACGACGCCTGCGCGGCGATGACCGCCCGCCCGGACGGCGCCCGCGTACTGACCGGCCACGACGGCTTCTCGGTCACCGTGGAGCCCACCCTGTACCGAGGGGTGACGCCGGACCGGATCGCGGCACTGGACGCGGCAGTGCCCCCGCAGGCGGTGGTCCCGATGCCGGCCCGCGAGCCCGACCGCGTCCCGCAGCCGCGCAGGCGGACCTCCGCCCCGCGCTCCTCCGGCAGCGGCCGCTCCACCTGGGCCTGGACCACCGCGCTCTGGCTGGTGGGTCTGCTCGCGGCGGTGTGGGGCCTGCTGTGCGCGGTCATCACGGCCGACGAGGCCTCGGCCGCCGCCCCGGAGTGGGACGCGGTGACGGGCGTCTGGATCCTGGAACTCCCCCTCGTCTTCGCGACCTGGAAGGTCTACGCGGCGAGAAGGAAACGCATACGGAGCTGACGAGTCGCCCTGGGTGTCCTGGACGGCCCGCGGCTGTCCAGGACACCCAGGGGCGCGGGGCGCTGCCGATCCGCGGCTCCGCCGTGCGGGCGCGACCAGCGACAACGCACCCGCACCCGCACCCGCACAGAACCCCGCCCCCCTCAGGCGCCCCCGCTCACCCCACGGCTCACTCCACCGTCACCGACTTCGCCAGGTTCCGCGGCTGGTCGACCTCGTTGCCCCGCGCCGTGGCCAGCTCGCACGCGAACACCTGCAACGGCACCGTGGCGACGAGCGGCGACAGCAGCACCGGCGTGACCGGGATCCGTACGAGATGGTCGGCGTACGGCACCACCGCCTCGTCCCCCTCCTCCGCGATCACGATGGTCCGCGCCCCCCGGGCCCGGATCTCCTGGATGTTCGACACGATCTTGTCGTGCAGGACGGACCGCCCACGCGGCGAGGGCACCACCACCACGACCGGCAGGTCCTCCTCGATGAGCGCGATCGGGCCGTGCTTCAGCTCCCCCGCCGCGAACCCCTCCGCGTGCATATAGGCGAGCTCCTTCAGCTTCAGCGCGCCCTCCAGCGCCACGGGATACCCCACGTGCCGCCCGAGGAACAGCACGGTGTCCTTGTGGGCGAGGGACCGCGCCAGCTCCCGCACCGGCCCCATGGTCTCCAGCACCCGCTCGACCGCGCCGGAGATCTGCGCGAGATCCAGGATGACGGCCCGGATCTCGTCGCCCCACTTGGTGCCGCGCACCTGGCCGAGGTACAGCGCGACGAGATAGCAGGCCACCAGCTGCGTCAGGAACGCCTTGGTCGAGGCGACGGCCACCTCCGGCCCCGCGTGCGTGTACAGCACCGCGTCCGACTCCCGGGGGATCGTCGAACCGTTGGTGTTGCAGATCGCCAGCACCTTGGACCCCTGCTCCCGGGCGTGCCGCAGCGCCATGAGCGTGTCCATCGTCTCCCCGGACTGCGAGATGGCGATGACCAGTGACCGCGAGTCGAGGATCGGGTCCCGGTAGCGGAACTCGCTGGCCAGCTCCACCTCGCACGGGATCCGCGTCCAGTGCTCGATGGCGTACTTGGCGATGAGGCCCGCGTGGAAGGCCGTACCGCACGCGACGATGACGACCTTGTCGACCTCCCGCAGCTCGGAGGCCGGGATCCGCACCTCGTCGAGCGTCAGCGCTCCGGAGACGTCGATGCGGCCGAGCAGGGTGTCGGCGACCGCCTTGGGCTGCTCGGCGATCTCCTTGAGCATGAAGTAGTCGTAGCCACCCTTCTCCGCGGCCGACACGTCCCAGTCGACGTGGTACGACCGCACGTCGGCCGGAGAACCGTCGAACCCGGTCACCGTCACACCGTCCCGCCGCAGCTCGACGACCTGGTCCTGCCCCAGCTCGATCGCCGAGCGCGTGTGGGCGATGAACGCGGCGACGTCCGAGGCCAGGAAGGCCTCGCCCTCTCCGACGCCCACCACGAGGGGCGAGTTCCGCCGCGCCCCGACCACCACGTCCGGCTCGTCGGCGTGCGCCGCGACCAGCGTGAACGCTCCCTCCAGCCGCCGGCACACCAGCCGCATGGCCTCGGCCAGGTCGGCCGTCACCGAGAACTCCTCGGCGAGCAGATGGGCCACCACCTCGGTGTCGGTCTCCGAGAGCAGTTCGTGCCCCCGCTCGGCCAGTTCGGCCCGCAGCCCGGCGAAGTTCTCGATGATCCCGTTGTGCACGACGGCGACCCGCCCGGCGTTGTCGAGGTGCGGATGCGCGTTGGCGTCCGTCGGCCCGCCGTGCGTGGCCCACCGCGTGTGCCCGATGGCCGTCGTCCCGGTCGGCAGCGGCCGGGTTCCGAGCTCCTTCTCCAGGTTGACGAGCTTGCCCGCCTTTCTCGCGGCGGCGAGTCCCCCGTCCGCCAGCACGGCGACACCCGCCGAGTCGTAGCCCCGGTACTCCAGTCGCCTCAGCCCGGCCATGACGACCTCTAGCGCCGACTGAGACCCCACGTATCCCACGATTCCGCACATGCGCGGCAGCCTACGACCGAACCCTGTCCCGAAAGAGCCTCCGCGTGCCCGATTTCGGAAATTCCCACGCCTGTAGGCGGCTTCCACGGGGCGTGACGGACCCCACCCGCCAACCTGTTCAAACTCCGTTAACAATGGACTGTGATCTCCCCGGTCCCCCCGATGCCCCGGAGCGCCCACCGGCACAGGCCGGAGGCGACTCCCTTCGTCGACCTCACCCGATCCGAGTGGAGCGCGCTGCGCGAGAAGACTCCGCTGCCGCTGACCGCCGAGGAGGTCGAGAAGCTGCGCGGCCTCGGTGACGTCATCGACCTCGACGAGGTACGCGACATCTACCTCCCGCTGTCCCGCCTGCTCAACCTCTACGTGGGCGCCACCGACGGGCTGCGCGGCGCCCTTAACACCTTCCTCGGCGAACAGGGCTCGCAGTCCGGCACCCCGTTCGTGATAGGCGTCGCGGGCTCGGTGGCGGTCGGCAAGTCGACGGTCGCCCGGCTCCTCCAGGCCCTGCTGTCCCGCTGGCCGGAACACCCCCGCGTGGAGCTGGTCACCACGGACGGCTTCCTGCTCCCCACCGCGGAGCTGGAAAACCGCGGCCTGATGTCCCGCAAGGGATTTCCCGAGTCCTACGACCGCCGCGCGCTGACCCGCTTCGTGGCCGACATCAAGGCGGGCAAGGGCGAAGTCACCGCCCCGGTCTACTCGCACCTGATCTACGACATCGTCCCGGACCGCAGGCTCACCGTCCGCCGCCCCGACATCCTGATCGTCGAGGGGCTGAACGTCCTTCAGCCCGCCCTGCCCGGCAAGGACGGCCGCACCCGCGTCGGCCTCGCCGACTACTTCGACTTCAGCGTGTACGTCGACGCGAGCGCCGAGGACATCGAACGCTGGTACCTCAACCGGTTCCGGAAACTGCGTCAGACGGCCTTCCAGAAGCCGGACTCGTACTTCAGGAAGTACACCCAGGTCTCCGAGGAGGAGGCCGTCGACTACGCCCGCACCCTCTGGCGCACCATCAACAAGCCCAACCTGGTGGAGAACATCGCGCCCACCCGGGGCCGGGCCGCCCTCATCGTCCGCAAGGGCCAGGACCACAAGGTCCAGCGTCTGAGCCTGCGCAAACTCTGACGGCTACCCTGCCTGCATGCTGCACCTGCGTCTGATCACCCCGTCGGGCAACACCGACGACGTGGTCCGCCTGATCGAGAGGACCGTCGGCACCACCCATCTCGTGGTGGTGCCGGGGGCGGCCCGCAACCCGGCCGGCGATGTCGTGATGTGCGACGTGGCGCGCGAGGCCGGCGACGAACTCCTCACCGGACTACAGGAGTTGGGCCTGGACCGGACGGGCTCGATCGCCGTCGAGAACATCGACCTGTCGCTGTCGCGGCGCGCCGACAAGGCCGAGGCGGAGGCGCCGGGCGAGGGCGCCGACGCCGTCCTGTGGGAGCACCTCACGGACGCCACCCACGAGGAGTCGACGCTCTCCGTCACGTACCTCGCGTTCATCACCCTCGCCACGATGATCGCCGCCTGCGGTGTGGTGCTCGACAACGCGGTCCTGATCGTGGGCGCGATGGCGGTGGGCCCGGAGTTCGGCCCCCTGGCCGGCATCTCCACGTCGATCGTGCAGCGGGCTCCCCGCCTGGCCCTGCGCTCGCTGATCGCCCTGCTGGTCGGCTTCGCGGTGGCGATGGCGGCGACGGTGGGCTTCAGCCTCTTCATGGACGCGGTCGACCTGTTCAGCAGGGCGCAACTGGAGGCCGACCGCCCCCAGACCGGCTTCGTCTACGCCCCCGACGCCTTCTCCTTCATCGTGGCCGTCCTGGCGGGCGCCGCCGGCACCCTCTCCCTGACCTCGGCGAAGTCCGGCGCCCTGGTGGGCGTGGCCATCTCGGTCACGACGGTCCCGGCAGCCGCCAACGCCGCCGTGGCCCTCAGCTACGGCGACATGAACCAGACCTGGGGCTCGACAACCCAGCTCCTGCTGAACCTGCTGGGCATCATCCTGGCGGGCACGCTGACGCTGCTGGCCCAGAAGTGGTTCTGGGCGAAGCAACGGCAACGAGCACACGCGGGCTAGCAGGGCGGACCCGCTTCCCAGGGGCGCGGGGCTCTGCCGATCTGCGGCTCCGCCGCGTGGGCGCGACCAGACACGACGCAGCCTCAGCAGCCGCAGCCGCAGCCCGCAAACCACGGAACCCCCACCCCGAACCCGGCCCGTCGGCTAACCGAGCGCCGACTTCACCACGTCCGCCAGCCGCCCGGCCACCGACCGAGCCTGGTCGATATCCGCCGCCTCGACCATCACACGCACCAACTGCTCGGTCCCGGAAGGCCGGAGCAACACCCGCCCGGTGGCCCCGAGTTCCCGCTCCGCCTCCACGACGGCAGCCGCCAGCTCGGCCGAGTCCGAGACCCGCGACCGGTCGACGTCCGGCACATTGATCAGCACCTGCGGCAACCGCTCCATCACGGAGGCGAGTTCCCGCAGCGAACGCCCACTCGCCACGACGCGCGCCGCCAGCATCAGCCCCGTCAGCGTGCCGTCACCGGTCGTCGCGTGGTCGAGGATGATGACGTGCCCGGACTGCTCGCCGCCGAGCGCGTAGCCGTGCTGCTTCATCTCCTCCAGCACATACCGGTCGCCGACGGCGGCCCGCACGAGGTGGATGCCCTCCCGCTCCATGGCCAGCTTGAAGCCGAGGTTGGACATGACGGTCGCGACAACGGTGTCGGACCTCAGCACACCCCGCTCCCGCATGGCCAGCGCGAGCACCGCGAGAATCTGGTCCCCGTCGATCTCGTCGCCCGTGTGGTCCACGGCCAGGCACCGGTCGGCGTCCCCGTCGTGCGCGATGCCGAAGTCGGCCCCGTGCTCGATGACCGCGGCCTTCAGCTTGTCCAGGTGCGTGGACCCGCACCCGTCGTTGATGTTGAGCCCGTCCGGCTCGGCCCCGATGGTCACGATCTCCGCGCCGGCCCGCGTGAACGCCTCCGGCGACACCCGGGCGGCGGCGCCGTGCGCCTCGTCGAGGACGATCCGCAGCCCGTCCAGCCGGTTGGGAAGCACGGCGATGAGGTGCGCGACGTAGCGGTCGAAGCCCTCGTCGTACGACCGCACGCGTCCGACACCACTGCCGGTCGGCCGGGCCCAGGGCGCGCCGGTGCTGTGCTCCTCGAAGAGGGACTCGATCCTGTCCTCGAGCTCGTCGGCGAGTTTGTGGCCGCCACGGGCGAAGAACTTGATGCCGTTGTCGGGCATGGCGTTGTGACTGGCGGAGAGCATCACACCCAGGTCGGCGCCGAGCACGCCGGTGAGGTAGGCGACAGCGGGCGTCGGCAGCACGCCGACCTTCAGCACGTCCACTCCGGCGCTCGCCAGGCCGGCCACCACGGCGGCCTCCAGGAACTCTCCGGACGCGCGCGGGTCCCGTCCGACGACGGCCACCGGCCGGTGCCCCTCGAACGTGCCCGCCTCGGCCAGCACGTGCGCCGCCGCGACGGACAGGCCGAGCGCCATCTCAGCCGTCAGATCCGCGTTGGCGACACCGCGCACGCCGTCCGTGCCGAAGAGTCGTCCCACTTGTCCTCCTGAGGAAGCGTCAGTTTCAAAAGCGTGCGGGCGCGTCGGACGATCGACCGGCCATCCGGTCGGCGGCGGCTCCGCATCCAGGCATTTCATGCCCTGAACATCCGATCACACAAGCCTTTGAGCACCTTGTGCCGTTATACGCCCACGGATGCGAGAAAACGAACGCCCCGGCGACACTGTGGCGTGCCGCCGGGGCGTTCGGAGTACGTGCGGGCGAACCGAACCGGTCCGACCCGGAATACGTACGAGCAGGCAGCGAAGCTTAGCGCTTGCTGTACTGCGGGGCCTTGCGGGCCTTCTTGAGACCGGCCTTCTTGCGCTCGACCGCGCGGTCGTCACGCGTGAGGAAGCCGGCCTTCTTGAGGGCGCCACGGTTGTTGTCGACGTCGGCCTCGTTCAGCGCGCGGGCGACACCGAGACGGAGCGCACCGGCCTGACCGGAGACACCGCCACCCGAGATACGGGCGATGACGTCGTAGCGGTTGTCGAGCTCGAGCACCTTGAAGGGCTCGTTGACTTCCTGCTGGTGCACCTTGTTCGGGAAGTAGTCCTCGAGGGTGCGACCGTTGATCTTCCACTTGCCGGTGCCCGGAACGATCCGGACGCGGGCGATGGCGTTCTTGCGACGGCCCAGGCCGGCGGCCGGCTGGGCCTCGCCGAAGCGGGAGGCGAGGGACTCCGAGGTGTACTCACCCTCGACGGGCACCTCGGACTCGGTGGTGTAGCTCTCGATGTCGACGAGCTCGGTCTCTTCGAGCGGCTGCTCGGCAGTGGTCTCGGCCACGGTTCTCCTCAGTTCTTTTCAGCTAGGGGTGTGGCCGGAATTACTGCGCGACCTGGGTGATCTCGAACGGCACGGGCTGCTGCGCCGCGTGCGGGTGCACGTCACCCCTGTAGACCTTCAGCTTCGAGAGCATCTGACGGCCCAGCGTGTTCTTGGGGAGCATGCCCTTGACGGCCTTCTCGACGGCCTTCTCGGGGTTGTTCGCGAGGAGGTCGTCGTAGCGCACGGAGCGCAGACCGCCCGGGTACCCGGAGTGGCGGTACGCCATCTTCTGGGTCCGCTTGTTGCCGGAGAGGTGCACCTTGTCGGCGTTGATGATGATGACGAAGTCACCGGTGTCGACGTGGGGCGCGTAGATCGGCTTGTGCTTGCCCCGGAGGAGGGACGCGGCAGTGGTGGCGAGACGGCCCAGGACGATGTCCTGAGCGTCGATGACGTGCCACTGGCGCGTCACATCGCCGGGCTTGGGGCTGTACGTACGCACGGTTCGTAGCCTTCGCTTCTTCAGTGAATTGGTCCTGACAAGGTCACCGAAGACGATCACGACAGCCGAGACCGCACTGCGGTGACGCAAGCCGCGTGCTGGTCGCTGGTCATCGGCCCGGTGAACCGGTGTAAGGGCCCGTCCCGTGAGAAGAGCAAGCCAATACACAACGAAGATGCAGGATACCCGTGTCTCGGGGGCCGGGTCAAAACGGGGCCTGTCACCCGATCACGCGTGAGCATGCCAGCCTCGCCGGGACGCACCGCGGAGCCCCGCCGAAGGCCGCCACCGGAAACCCTCATCCGGAGTGGCCTGCGCCACACCCACGCCGCCGGCCTGCGGGAACGCCGTACCAACCACCCGGAGATGTCACCTTTGCCCGCACTCGCGCCGGGAACTCCAGGGACTTCGGCGCCGGTTGGGGCGGAACAGCATCCCCCGCTCCCCGTCTAAGATGCGGCCCATGAGCTATGGGCAGGGGGGACCTCAGTCCCAGTGGGAT
This sequence comes from Streptomyces sp. NPDC060000, assembly GCF_042737375.1. Classification (NCBI taxonomy): domain Bacteria; kingdom Bacillati; phylum Actinomycetota; class Actinomycetes; order Kitasatosporales; family Streptomycetaceae; genus Streptomyces; species Streptomyces sp. NPDC060000. The sequence goes on along the minus strand of NZ_JBHWUU010000043.1, from coordinate 48,657 downwards.
CCGTGGAAACCGAACTCCCAGCAGCCGTGGACCAGCGGCGATGACGGCCCGACTCCGGACTGGGCCGCGCTCGCGGAGGCGTCCGAGACACGCAACAGGCGCCGTCGGCTGTTCTTCATAGGCGGCGGCGCGCTCGCCACGCTCGCCATCGGCACCGCCGTGACCATGGCCGTGGTGTCGGCGAACAGCAGTGACGAGGCGAACAAGCCGACCTCCTCGCTGCCCGCTTCCGGCGGCCTGCCGAGCGCGTCCGGCACCCCCTCCTTCGCCCCGACCAGCGCCCCGCCCCCGCTGGACCCGAAGGAGTTCATCGCCAGCAAGGCCAAGGACACCGCCCCCAACGGGCCGGACCTCCTCTTCCCCGGCACCCAGCTGACCATGGGGTCGGCCGTGTACAAGAAGGGCCCCAAGGCCGACAGCACCACCTGCACGACGAGCGTCCAGGGCACCCTGCCCCAGATACTCACCGCCAACGGCTGCACCCGCCTCATGCGCATCACCTACACCAAGGACAACATCGCGGTGACGGTCGGTGTGGCGGTCTTCGACACCGAGGCACAGGCCCTCAAGGTCAAGAGCCAGGCCGACAACAAGAGCATCGTCAAGGCCCTCACCGGCGGCGGCGTCAAGGCCTTCTGCGACGGCGCGATCTGCCGCTCCACGACCAACTCCTACGGCCGGTACGCCTACTTCACGATCACCGGCTTCACGGACGGCAAGGACGTGACGACGAAGGACACGGCGGTCTTCAAGGCCGGCGACGACCTCGCGGAGTTCTCCTTCCAGCGGATCCGCCAGCGCGGCGAGGCCCAGGCATCGGCGGCCGCCAACAACTGACCGCGCCGCCGACGCGCGACCGGCAGAGCAGCCGCACGGCCGACAGAGCAGCCGCACGGCCGACAGAGCAGCGGCACGGCCGGCAGATCAGCAGCACCCGGCTCCGGGCAGCGTCCGCCTGTTGCGCGCCTCCTTGTTACGGGCGGCGAGCAGCTCGTCGGCCGGGTAGCCGACCTCCTCCAGCGTCAGCCCGTGCGGCCGTACGACATGCACCGCCGAGTCCCGCACGCCCGCGGCCAGCACCTTCCCCGGCCACTCCGCGGTCCGGTGCCCGTCGCCCACGAACAGCAGCGCCCCGATCAGCGAACGCACCATGTTGTGGCAGAAGGCGTCGGCCCGGACGGTCGCGGTGATCACACCGTCCGCACCGCGCACCAGGCTCAGCTCCTGGAGCGTACGGATGGTCGTCGCGCCCTCCCGCCGCTTGCAGTAGGCGGCGAAGTCGTGCTCGCCGAGCAGCCGCCCGGCGGCCTCGTTCATGGCGTCGACGTCCAGGGGCCAGTCGTGCCAGAGGACATGGCTGCGCAGCAGCGGGTCGACACCCCCAGGGTTGTCGGTGACCCGGTACGCGTACCGCCGCCAGATCGCCGAGAACCGCGCGTTGAAGCCGGCCGGCGCCTCTTCGAGGGACCAGATCCGCACGTCCTTGGCGAGCCGCCCGGCGAGCCGCTTGAGCAGCTTCTCCCGGTGCTCGGCCCAGAGCCCTTCCGGCAGATCGACGTGCGCCACCTGCCCGCGCGCGTGCACCCCGGCGTCCGTCCGCCCGGCCACCGTCAGCTCGTAGGTGGTGTCCTTCGACCGGGTCACGGTCCGCAGCGCGTCCTCGATGTCCCCCTGCACGGTCCGGCGCCCGCCGGCCTGCTTGGCCCACCCGGAGAAGCCGCTCCCGTCGTACGAGAGATCCATCCGCACCCGTACGAACCCGGGCTGTACTTCGTCACTCACCCCTAGATCCTCTCAAGCCTGCGCCCTGCGGAGAACGCCTCGGAAAACGCCGTCGGAAAACGCGGAACGGGCCCGCCCCGAAGGGCGGACCCGTTCACTGCCAGGCGGAGCCTCAGGCGTCCTTGGACTCCTCGGCCGCAGCCTCGTCGGCGGGCTTGGCGTCCTCGACGGCCTCGTCCTTCTTGAGGTCGTCTTCCTTGACCGCACGCTTGGTGGCGGCCTCGGCCTCACCGGTGGCCTGCTGCGCGACGGTCAGCGCCTCGACCAGCTCGATGACAGCCATGGGCGCGTTGTCGCCACGGCGGTTACCGATCTTGGTGATGCGGGTGTAGCCACCCGGGCGGTTCTCGTAGCGCGGGCCGATCTCGGTGAAGAGCGTGTGCACGATGCTCTTGTCCGTGATCACCTGGAGCACCTGACGGCGGTTGTGAAGGTCGCCCTTCTTCGCCTTGGTGACCAGACGCTCGGCGTACGGACGCAGCTTGCGCGCCTTCGCCTCGGTGGTGGTGATACGGCCGTGCTCGAACAGCGCCTTCGCGAGGTTCGCGATGAGCAGCTTCTCGTGCGCGGCGCTGCCGCCCAGACGGGCACCCTTGGTGGGCTTCGGCATGGTGTTTCTCCTAGGTGTCTGCCCCGGCCGTATCAGGTACCGGGGTCAGTATCCGAGCAGACGGTTGTCTGTCGAAGATCCGGACGCCTTTCTCAGCGCGCCCGGAGGGCCCGCGCCCTCGAAGGGGCGCGGGGAGCTGCGCGACCAGCCACAACGGCCCCGCAGCCAAAAACGGCAGACTCGCGGAGCGACTAGTACTGCTCGGTCTCCACGAACCCGGCGTCCGCGTCGTCGTCCGCGCCGAACGCGTCCGCCGCGGCGGTCGGGTCGAATCCGGGCGGGCTGTCCTTGAGGGCCAGGCCCATGCCGGCCAGCTTCGCCTTGACCTCGTCGATGGACTTCGCACCGAAGTTACGGATGTCCAGGAGGTCGGCCTCGGAGCGGGCGACGAGCTCACCCACGGAGTGGATGCCCTCACGCTTGAGGCAGTTGTACGACCGAACGGTGAGCTCGAGCTCCTCGATCGGCAGGGCGAGATCAGCGGCGAGGGCGGCGTCCGTGGGGGACGGGCCCATGTCGATGCCCTCGGCGTCGATGTTCAGCTCGCGGGCGAGACCGAACAGCTCGACCAGCGTCTTACCGGCGGAGGCCATGGCGTCACGCGGACGCATCGCCTGCTTGGTCTCGACGTCGACGATCAGCTTGTCGAAGTCGGTGCGCTGCTCGACACGCGTGGCCTCGACCTTGTACGTGACCTTGAGAACCGGCGAGTAGATCGAGTCGACCGGGACGCGCCCGATCTCCTGACCGATCTGCTTGTTCTGCACGGCGGAGACGTAACCGCGACCGCGCTCGACGGTCAGCTCCATCTCCAGCTTGCCCTTGCCGTTGAGCGTGGCGAGGACGAGGTCGGGGTTGTGCACCTCGACACCGGCCGGGGGCGCGATGTCGGCGGCGGTGACCAGACCCGGGCCCTGCTTGCGCAGGTACATCACCACGGGCTCGTCGTGCTCGGACGACACGACCAGCTGCTTGATGTTGAGGATCAGGTCGGTGACGTCCTCCTTGACACCCGGCACGGTGGTGAACTCGTGCAGCACGCCGTCGATACGGATGGACGTGACCGCCGCACCCGGGATCGAGGACAGGAGGGTCCGGCGGAGGGAGTTACCGAGGGTGTAACCGAAGCCCGGCTCCAGCGGCTCGATCACGAACCGGGAGCGGAACTCGTCGACGACCTCTTCGGTCAACGAGGGACGCTGAGCGATCAGCATGTGGCGATCAGATCCTTCTTTCGTGGACGCCCGCTATTTGACGCCCGACGGAACCGTGCGTACTCACCGCACGGGTACTGCAAGGGTACGGGCGATACGGCCCTTTTTACGGAGCCGTACCGCCCGAAAGCCTCAGACCGACAAGCGGCCGTGCGTCAGACGCGACGACGCTTCGGCGGACGGCAGCCGTTGTGCGGGGTCGGGGTGACGTCCTGGATGGAGCCGACCTCGAGGCCCGTCGCCTGCAGGGAGCGGATGGCGGTCTCACGACCGGCGCCCGGGCCCTTGACGAAGACGTCGACCTTGCGCATGCCGTGCTCCTGCGCGCGACGGGCAGCCGACTCGGCGGCCATCTGCGCGGCGAACGGCGTGGACTTGCGCGAGCCCTTGAAACCGACGTGGCCGGCGGAGGCCCACGAGATCACGTTTCCGGCCGGGTCCGTGATGGACACGATCGTGTTGTTGAACGTGCTCTTGATGTGCGCCTGGCCATGCGCGACGTTCTTCTTTTCCTTGCGGCGCACCTTCTTGGCAGCGCCCTGACGTCCCTTGGGGGGCATCTAATAACTCCTACGGGAGGTGGTCGGTCCTACAGCGAAGACCGCTGATGAGCGTCCGCTGAGGACTACTTCTTGCCCGGCTTCTTCTTGCCGGCGATGGCGCGACGCGGGCCCTTGCGGGTACGAGCGTTCGTGCTGGTGCGCTGACCGCGGACAGGCAGACCACGACGGTGACGGAGACCCTGGTAGCAACCGATCTCGACCTTGCGGCGGATGTCGGCCTGGACCTCGCGACGGAGGTCACCCTCGGTCTTGATGTTGGCGTCCACGTACTCGCGGATCGCGACGAGCTGCTCCTCGGAGAGGTCGCGAACGCGGGTGTTCGGGTCGACGCCGGTCGCTGCCAGCGTCTCCTGGGAGAGGGTCCGGCCGATGCCGAACACGTAGGTGAGGGCGACCTCCACACGCTTTTCGCGCGGGATGTCGACACCGGAAACGCGTGCCATTCAATGGCTCCAGTTGATCTTCGGAGGTCTTCCACAGATCCGACTCCCGTCCGCCGGCCTCCTCGCACTGCGCGCGAGGCACAGTCGGGGATTAGGTACGAACCGGGTCCTCGGCCTCCGAGCCGAGGGTGTCAGGCGAGCGAACCCGCCTGGGACCTGCGTATGAACAGTTTGCTCGCGTCGCGCGAAGTCTCTGCGATATCGATGCAGAGGGTGTGATCTCTGAGCGATCAGCCCTGGCGCTGCTTGTGGCGCGGGTTCTCGCAAATGACCATGACCCGACCGTGACGGCGGATCACCCTGCACTTGTCGCAGATCTTCTTGACGCTCGGCTTGACCTTCATGGGATGTGAGGTTCTCCGGGTCAGTTGCCGGCCACCCCGCACGCAGGAACGCGCACGGAGCCTGGGCAAGATCTACTTGTAGCGGTAGACGATCCGGCCACGCGTCAGGTCGTACGGAGACAGCTCCACCACGACCCGGTCGTCAGGGAGGATACGGATGTAGTGCATACGCATCTTGCCGCTGATGTGCGCCAGGACCTGGTGGCCGTTCTGGAGCTCAACCTTGAACATGGCGTTCGGAAGAGACTCGACGACAGTGCCCTCGATCTCGATGGCACCTTGCTTCTTGGCCACGCTTCGCCCTTCGAATCGACTACCTTGATCGTCTCTCCTGCACATCCCTTACGGGCGCATGCAGACATGCGGGTGCACGAGAGCCGACGAGTCAGTCTACGTCAGGCCTCGCCGAAAGACGAATCGAGAAGTCTGCCCCGGCGAGGAGATCCTTAAGCGGACCCCGGCGCCTCCAGCCGGTCCGGCGCTTGAGGACGAGGCCCGTTCATGGGCCGGAGCGGGGGTCTGGGGGCACAGCCCCCTGGAACGGGAAGGGAAGGGGCGGCGGGGGCGAGAAACCCCACGACACGCCCGGCTCGGCGGTCCTCAGCCCAACGGATCCGGCGCCGCCACAACCCCGTGCTCCGCCAACTTCGCCCGACCCCCGTCGGGAGACGTCAGCACC
>NZ_JBHWUU010000043.1:0-42926 GCF_042737375.1 Streptomyces sp. NPDC060000 | reverse complement strand
GTGCTCCGCCAACTTCGCCCGACCCCCGTCGGGAGACGTCAGCACCAACGGCCCCTCCTCCGTCAACGCGACCGAATGCTCCCAGTGCGAGGACCAGGTCCCATCAGTGGTGATGACCGTCCACTCGTCCTCGAGGACTTCGGTGCGGGGAGTGCCCAGGGAGACCATCGGCTCGATGGCCAGGCAGAAGCCGGGAACCAGCTTCGGGCCCTTGCCACGCCTGCGGTCGACGTAGTTCAGCAGGTGCGGGTCCATGTGCATCTCGGTGCCGATGCCATGGCCGCCGTAGTCCTCGATGATGCCGTAGCGGCCGCCGCCGGGCTTGGGCTGACGGCGGATGTACGTCTCGATCGCGCGGGAGACGTCGACCAGGCGGTTGCCCAGCTTCATCGCGGCGATGCCGGCCCACATCGACTCCTCCGTCACCCGGGAGAGCTCGATCAGCTCCGGCGTGTGCCCCGAACCGACGAACGCCGTGTACGCCGCGTCGCCGTGCCAGCCGTCGACGATCGCGCCGCAGTCGATGGAGATGACGTCGCCGTCCTTGAGGGTGACCTCGTCGGAGGGGATGCCGTGCACCACCACGTCGTTCACCGAGGTGCAGATCGTCGCGGGGAAGCCGCCGTAGCCGAGGAAGTTGGACTTCGCGCCGTTCTCCGCCAGGACCTTGCGGGCGACGTCGTCCAGGTCCTTCGTCGTCGCCCCCGGCACCGCCGCTTCCCGCGTGGCCGCGTGGATGGCGGCGACGACCAGCCCCGCCGCCCGCATCTTGGCGATCTGCTCGGGGCTCTTGATCTGCACCATGGGGGGCCTGCGCTCTCCGTCACTCAGGTCGGTCGGGTTACGTATGTACACAACAGTACGGCCGTGGTGTCCGGAAGGACTCCACGGCCGTACGGGGAGCGACGACTACTGGTCGTCGCCCTCACGCTTCAGTGCGGCCAGCGCACGGGCGGTGACCTCTTCCACCGGGCCCATGGCCTCGATGGTCACTACCAGGCCCTGGGCCTTGTAGTAGTCGATGATCGGCTCGGTCTGCGTGTGGTAGACCTCGAGCCGCGTGCGGACCGTTTCCTCGGAGTCGTCGTCCCGCTGGTACAGCTCGCCGCCGCAGACGTCACAGACGCCTTCCTCGGCGGCCTTCTTGTACGTCACGTGGAAGACGTGCGAGGAGTCGTTACGGCAGATGCGCCGGCCGGCGATCCGCTTGACGACCTCCTCCTCCGGGGCCTCCAGGTCCAGTACCGCGTCCAGCTTGATGCCCTCGATGGTGAGGAGCTCGTCGAGCGCCTCGGCCTGCGAGACGTTGCGCGGGAAACCGTCCAGCAGGAAACCGCGCTCGGCGTCCGGCTGCTCCATGCGGTCCTTGGCCATGGCGATGGTGACCTCGTCGGGGACGAGGTTGCCGGCGTCCATGTAGGACTTCGCGAGTTTCCCGAGCTCCGTCTGCTGGCTGATGTTGGCGCGGAACAGGTCGCCCGTGGAGATGTGGGGAACGCGCAGCTTCTCGGCCAGACGTGTGGCCTGCGTTCCCTTTCCGGCGCCCGGCGGCCCGACGAGGACGATACGCATCAGCGGAGGAACCCTTCGTAATTGCGCTGCTGGAGCTGGCTCTCAATTTGCTTCACCGTCTCGAGACCGACACCCACGATGATCAGGATGCTGGTACCACCGAACGGGAAGTTCTGGCTTGCCCCGAAGCCAACCAACGCCATCGTCGGTACAAGAGCGATCAGACCCAGATACAGCGAACCCGGCCAGGTGATCCGGTTGAGCACGTACGAGAGGTACTCAGCGGTCGGTCGGCCAGCCCGGATGCCCGGGATGAAGCCACCATACTTCTTCATGTTGTCGGCTACTTCCTCGGGGTTGAAGGAGATAGCCACGTAGAAGAACGCGAAGAAAACGATCAGCAGGAAGTACATGCTGATGTAGATCGGGTGGTCGCCCTTGGTCAGGTTGGTCTCGATCCAGGTCTTCCAGCTGGAGGTTCCGCTGGAGAACTGGGCGACGAGAGCCGGGATGTAGAGCAGCGACGAGGCGAAGATGACCGGGATCACACCGGCCTGGTTCACCTTCAGCGGGATGTACGTCGAGGTACCGCCGTAGGACCGGCGGCCGATCATGCGCTTCGCGTACTGCACGGGGATACGGCGCTGGGCCTGCTCGACGAAGACCACCAGACCGACCATGACCAGGCCGACCAGGATGACGGTGCCGAACTCGATCCAGCCGCCCGCGAGCGTGCCCTGCTTCTTGATGGCCCACAGGGCCGAGGGGAAGGTCGCCGCGATCGAGATGAACATCAGGATCGACATGCCGTTGCCGATGCCGCGGTCGGTGATGAGCTCACCGAGCCACATGACCATGGCCGTACCGGCGGTCATGCAGATGACCATCGTGATGGTGGTGAAGATCGCCTGGTCCGGGACGATGCTCGAGGCGACCGAGCAACCGGAGAACAGGGCGCCGCTGCGGGCCGTGGCCACCAGGCCGGTGCCCTGGAGAATGGCGAGCGCCACCGTCAGGTAGCGGGTGTACTGCGTGATCTTCGCGGTGCCGGCCTGGCCCTCCTTCTTGAGGGCTTCGAGACGCGGGATGACCACGGTCAGCAGCTGAAGGATGATGCTCGCCGTGATGTACGGCATGATGCCCAGCGCGAAGATGGTGATCTGCAGCAGAGCGCCGCCGCTGAACATGTTCACCAGACCGAAGAGGCCCTGGTTGCCGGACGCCTCGTCCACACAGCGCTGAACGGATGTGTAGTCGACACCGGGGATCGGAATGTGGGTACCGAGCCGGTAGATCACGATGATGGCGAGCGTGAAGAGCAGCTTCTTGCGCAGGTCGGGCGTCCTGAACGCCCGGGCGAACGCGGTGAGCACGGTGCCTCCTGCGACCCCCGCGCATCTGCGTCAAGGGTGACGGTCTTGAGGGTCCAATAAGAACGACGACAACGACATGTGTAACGGTCGACCGCCACTCAAGGTGCCCCATGGGAAGCATCTTGTGAAAGTAGGCAGTGGAGGTCACCTTACCGGCGAGAGTACCGCCCTAGGAACGACCAACCGGGGATACCCCATATGTGGGATATCCCCGGTCGGGATCGCTCAGGTCATCGAGACGCCTGTGGTGTTCAGACGAGCTCGGTGACGGTACCGCCGGCGGCGGTGATCTTCTCCTTGGCGGAGCCGGAGACGGCGTCGACCGTCACCTGCAGTGCCACGGAGATCTCGCCCTGGCCGAGCACCTTGACGAGGCTGTTCTTGCGAACGGCACCCTTGGCGACGAGACCCTCGACGGTGACCTCGCCACCCTCCGGGTACAGCGCGCCCAGCTTGTCGAGGTTCACGACCTGGAACTCGGTCTTGAACGGGTTCCTGAAGCCCTTGAGCTTCGGAAGACGCATGTGGAGGGGCATCTGCCCACCCTCGAAGCGCTCCGGAACCTGGTAACGGGCCTTCGTGCCCTTGGTACCACGACCGGCCGTCTTACCCTTCGACGCCTCACCACGACCGACACGGGTCTTCGCGGTCTTGGCGCCCGGGGCGGGACGGAGGTTGTGGATCTTGAGCGGGTTGTTCTCCGCCATGATCAGTCGACCTCCTCAACCGTCACGAGGTGGCGGACGGTGTGCACCATTCCGCGGAACTCGGGGCGGTCCTCCTTGACGACCACGTCGTTCAGGCGCTTGAGCCCGAGCGAACGCAGAGTGTCACGGTGGTTCTGCTTGCTGCCGATGTACGACTTCGTCTGCGTGATCTTGAGGCGAGCCATTACGCACCAGCCCCGGCACGCGCACGAAGCAGAGCCGCGGGGGCGACGTCCTCGAGGGGCAGACCACGGCGAGCCGCGATCTCCTCGGGACGCTGCAGGCCCTTGAGGGCCGCCACGGTCGCGTGCACGATGTTGATCGCGTTCGACGAGCCGAGCGACTTCGACAGGATGTCGTGAACGCCGGCGCACTCGAGCACTGCACGCACCGGGCCACCGGCGATAACGCCGGTACCGGGGGAAGCAGGCTTGAGCAGGACGACGCCCGCGGCCTTCTCGCCCGTGATCGGGTGCGGGATGGTGCCCTGGATACGCGGGACCTTGAAGAAGTGCTTCTTGGCCTCTTCAACACCCTTGGCGATCGCGGCCGGCACCTCCTTGGCCTTGCCGTAACCGACACCGACGGTGCCGTCACCATCGCCCACCACGACCAGCGCGGTGAAGCTGAAGCGACGACCACCCTTCACAACCTTGGCGACGCGGTTGATCGCGACGACGCGCTCAACGTACGCGGTCTTCTCGGCAGCGCTGGCGCCACCGTCACGGCCCTTCCGGTCCCGCCGCTCGCCGCCACCGGCACCGCTTCCGCGGCGCTGGGGTCCAGCCATTGGATTACCTCTCTCTTTTTCCGCTAGCTACGCAGCGACCTAGGTCGCTAGCGCGACGGGCGACTCAGAACTTGAGTCCGGCTTCGCGGGCGGCGTCCGCCAGGGCGGCGATGCGCCCGGCGTACTGATTGCCGCCACGGTCGAACACGACAGCCTCGACTCCGGCGGCCTTGGCGCGCTCGGCGACCAGGGCGCCGACCGACTTGGCCTGCGCGGACTTGTCGCCCTCGCCGCCGCGGATCGTCGTGTCCAGGGTCGACGCCGACGCCAGGGTGTGACCCTTGATGTCGTCGATGACCTGGGCCACGATGTGGCGGTTCGAACGCGTCACGACCAGACGCGGACGCTCAGCCGTACCCGAGATGTGCTTACGGATCCGGATGTGGCGACGCTTGATCGCGGCACGCTTGTAAGCGTCGCCCTTGAGGATCTTCTGTCCGTATGCCATGGCTTACTTACCCGCCTTTCCGACCTTGCGGCGGATGACTTCGCCCTCGTACTTGACGCCCTTGGCCTTGTACGGGTCGGGCTTGCGCAGCTTGCGGATGTTGGCCGCAACCTCGCCGACCTTCTGCTTGTCGATGCCCTCGACCGAGAACCGGGTGGGGTTCTCGACCTTGAAGGAGATTCCCTCGGGGGCCTCGACGGTGATCGGGTGGCTGTAACCGAGCGCGAACTCGAGGTTCGAGCCCTTCGCGGTCACGCGGTAACCGACACCACTGATCTCGAGCTTCTTCACGTAACCCTGGGTCACGCCGGTGATCATGTTCGCCACCAGCGTGCGGGACAGGCCGTGCAGGGCCTTGCTCTGACGCTCGTCGTTGGGGCGGGTGACGTTCAGAACGCCGTCCTCACCCTTGGCGATCTCGATCGGCGAAACGACGGTGTGGGTCAGCGCGCCCTTGGGGCCCTTGACCGAAACCGTCTGGCCGTCGATGGTGACGTCCACACCGGCGGGAACCGTGATAGGGAGCTTGCCAATACGCGACATAGCTGTTTCCTCCGTTCCCTTCCGCTACCAGACGTAGGCGAGAACTTCTCCGCCTACGCCCTTCTTGCCGGCCTGCTTGTCGGTGAGGAGACCGTGCGACGTGGAGATGATCGCCACGCCGAGGCCGCCCAGCACCTTGGGCAGGGAGGTGGACTTCGCGTAAACCCGGAGACCGGGCTTGGAGATCCGCTTGATGCCCGCGATGGAGCGTTCACGGTTCGGGCCGAACTTGAGCTCGAGGGTGAGGTTCTTGCCGACCTCGGCGTCCTCGACCTTCCAGCCCGTGATGAAGCCCTCCTGCTGGAGGATCTCCGCGATGTGAGACTTGATCTTGGACGCCGGCATCGTCACGGAATCGTGGTACGCCGAGTTCGCGTTCCGCAGACGCGTCAGCATGTCTGCGATCGGATCAGTCATGGTCATGAGTTGGCCTGTGGCCTCTCTCGCCGGGGTTTCCTGGTGCGCCATCCCTCTCCCCGATCCGAGACGGGGCGGGTGCGGCGCGGTGGACCTACGGCGTAGTAAGTCGTACGGGCTACCGTCAGGCGCCCAACCCTCCAAGCCTAAGCCATGAAGGGGTGGGCACCTGACACGCCCATTGCTTACCGAGAGCCTCTGGAACCCCTAAAAAGGGGGTTTACCAGGAGCTCTTGGTCACGCCCGGCAGTTCTCCACGGTGAGCCATCTCACGAAGGCACACACGGCAGAGGCCGAACTTGCGGTACACGGAGTGGGGACGGCCGCAACGCTGGCAGCGGTTGTACGCGCGCACAGCGAACTTAGGCTTACGAGCAGCCTTTGCGATCAGAGCCTTCTTCGCCATCTCGCTCACGCCTCCTTGAAGGGGAAGCCGAGGTGACGAAGGAGCGCACGGCCCTCAGCGTCGTTGGTCGCCGTGGTGACCACGGTGATGTCCATACCCCGGACACGGTCGATCTTGTCCTGGTCGATCTCGTGGAACATGACCTGCTCCGTGAGACCGAAGGTGTAGTTGCCACGGCCGTCGAACTGCTTGGGGGACAGACCACGGAAGTCGCGGATGCGCGGGAGCGCGAGCGACAGGGTGCGGTCCAGGAACTCCCACATGCGGTCGCCACGAAGCGTGACGTGGGCACCGATCGGCTGACCTTCACGCAGCTTGAACTGCGCGATGGACTTACGGGCCTTGGTGACGGCCGGCTTCTGACCGGTGATGGTGGTCAGGTCACGGACGGCACCGTCCATGAGCTTCGAGTCACGGGCGGCGTCGCCGACACCCATGTTGACCACGATCTTGACGAGACCGGGGATCTGCATGACGTTCTCGTAGGAGAACTCCTCACGCAGCTTGCCCGCGATCTCCTCGCGGTACTTCGTCTTGAGACGCGGAGTCGTGGTGGTAGTCATCAGATGTCCTCACCCGTCCGCTTGGCAACGCGGATCTTGTTGCCCTCGTCGTCGAAGCGGTAACCGACACGCGTGACGACCTTGTTGCCGTCCTTCTCCACGACCAGCTGGACGTTGGAGACGTGGATCGGCGCCTCGGTGGTGACGATGCCACCGGCCTGCGAACCGCTGGCGGTCGGGCCGGCCTTGGTGTGCTTCTTGACCCGGTTGACACCCTCGACCAGGACGCGGTCCTCGCGGGGGAAGGCCGCGATGACCTTGCCCTGCTTGCCCCTGTCCTTACCCGTGATGACCTGGACCAGGTCGCCCTTCTTGATCTTCATGCTTACAGCACCTCCGGAGCCAGCGAGATGATCTTCATGAACTTCTTCTCGCGCAGCTCCCGGCCGACCGGGCCGAAGATGCGGGTACCACGAGGGTCGCCGTCGTTCTTCAGAATGACAGCGGCGTTCTCGTCGAAGCGGATGTACGAGCCGTCCGGACGGCGGCGCTCCTTGACGGTGCGAACGATGACCGCCTTGATGACGTCACCCTTCTTCACGTTGCCGCCGGGGATCGCGTCCTTGACGGTGGCGACGATGACGTCACCGATGCCCGCGTAGCGGCGACCGGAGCCACCGAGCACACGGATGCAAAGGATTTCCTTCGCACCAGTGTTGTCGGCGACACGAAGTCGCGACTCCTGCTGGATCACGTCTATCTCCTGTGTGTCTGCCGGTTCCCGGCGAGCTCCGTAAGTGACTTACGGAGCTCGCCGAGCCTGGCGGAACTGTCCTGCGGGGATGCCCGCAGGAGAATTACTTGGCCTTCTCGAGGATCTCGACGACGCGCCAGCGCTTCGTCGCGGACAGCGGCCGGGTCTCCGCGAGGAGGACACGGTCGCCGACGCCCGCGGCGTTCTGCTCGTCGTGAGCCTTGAGCTTGTTCGTACGGCGGATGACCTTGCCGTACAGCGCGTGCTTCACACGGTCTTCGACAGCGACGACGACGGTCTTGTCCATCTTGTCGCTGACGACCAGACCCTCACGGGTCTTGCGGAAACCGCGCGCCTCGGGGGTGTTCTCAGTCACGTTGCTCTCGCTCATCAGGCGCTCTCCACCGTCTCGATGCCCAGCTCGCGCTCACGCATCAGGGTGTAGATCCGCGCGATGTCCTTACGGACGGCCTTGAGCCGACCGTGGTTCTCGAGCTGACCTGTCGCCGCCTGGAAGCGGAGGTTGAACAGCTCTTCCTTGGCTTCGCGGAGCTTGTTGAGAAGCTCCTCGTCACCCAGTTCGCGCAGCTCGGACGCCTTGGTACCGGCCGACATCACGCTTCACCTGCCTCGCGCTTGACGATCCGGCACTTCATCGGCAGCTTGTGGGCTGCGCGAGTGAGGGCCTCACGGGCGATCTTCTCGTTGGGGTAGGACAGTTCGAACATGACCCGGCCCGGGTGCACGTTCGCGATCCACCACTCCGGAGAACCCTTACCGGAACCCATGCGGGTCTCGGCAGGCTTCTTCGTGAGCGGGCGGTCCGGATAGATGTTGATCCAGACCTTGCCACCACGCTTGATGTGGCGGGTCATCGCGATACGGGCCGCCTCGATCTGGCGGTTGGTCACGTACGCCGGCGTGAGGGCCTGAATGCCGTACTCGCCGAACGAGACCGTCGTACCGCCCTTGGCCTGACCACGGCGCTTCGGGTGGTGCTGCTTGCGGTGCTTGACCCTACGGGGGATCAGCATTTCGGTCAGGCCTCCGTTCCGGTGCTCTCAGCCGGAGCGGCCGCCGGAGCCTCGGCCTTGGGGGCCTCGGCAGCGGGAGCCTGCTGCGGCTTGCGACCGCGACCGCCGCGCTCGCCACCACGGCCACCACGGGCCGGGCGGTCGGCGCCGCCGCCACCACCACGGGCCGGGCGGTTGCCGGCGCGGGCAGCGGCGTTCTCGGCGCGGACCTCGGCGATGTTCTTGACATCGCCCTTGTAGATCCAGACCTTCACGCCGATGCGGCCGAAGGTCGTCTTGGCCTCGAAGAAGCCGTAGTCCACGTTCGCGCGGAGCGTGTGCAGGGGCACACGGCCCTCGCGGTAGAACTCCGAGCGGGACATCTCGGCGCCACCGAGGCGGCCACCGCACTGGATCTTGATGCCCTTGGCGCCCGCCTTCATCGCCGACTGCATGCTCTTACGCATGGCACGACGGAAGGAGACGCGGGAGGAGAGCTGCTCGGCGACGGCCTGAGCCACCAGCTGAGCGTCGACCTCGGGGTTCTTGACCTCGAGGATGTTCAGCTGGACCTGCTTCTTGGTCAGCTTCTCCAGGTCGCCGCGGATACGGTCGGCCTCGGCGCCGCGGCGGCCGATGACGATGCCCGGGCGAGCGGTGTGGATGTCCACACGCACGCGGTCACGGGTGCGCTCGATCTCAACCTTCGAGATGCCGGCGCGCTCCATGCCGGACGTCATCATCCGACGGATGGCGACGTCTTCCCCGACGTATTCCTTGTACGACTTGTCGGCGTACCAACGGGACTTGAAGTCCGTGGTGATGCCGAGCCGGAACCCATGCGGGTTAACCTTCTGGCCCATTACCGGGATCCTTCCTTGCTGCTGAGGACCACGGTGATGTGGCTGGTCCGCTTGCGGATCCGGTATGCGCGGCCCTGGGCACGCGGACGGAACCGCTTCAGGGTCGGACCCTCGTCGACGTACGCCTCGGAGATGAAGAGGCTGTCGGCGTCAGTGTGGTCGTAGTTGTGCGCGGCGTTGGCGATGGCGCTGTCAAGCACCTTGCCGACCGGCACGCTCGCGGCCTGCGGGGCGAAACGCAGGACCGCCTGAGCCTCCGTGGCGTCCATGCCACGGATAAGGTCCACCACCCGGCGGGCCTTCATGGGCGTGACGCGGATGTACCGCGCCTGGGCCCTGGCTTCCATGGTTGTCCTTCCAGTGTCTGTCATGGTCATTCCACCCCGCGTTAGCGGCGCTTCGACTTCCGGTCGTCCTTGACGTGACCCCGGAAGGTGCGCGTCGGCGAGAACTCGCCGAGCTTGTGGCCGACCATCGACTCGGTGACAAACACCGGAATGTGGGTCTTGCCGTTGTGCACCGCGATCGTGTGACCCAGCATGGCCGGGATGATCATCGAGCGACGGGACCAGGTCTTGATGACGTTCTTGGAACCGGCTTCGTTCTGGGCGTCCACCTTCTTTACGAGGTGTCCGTCGACGAAGGGCCCCTTCTTGAGACTGCGCGGCATCTAAACCCGCTCCTAGCGCTTCTTGTTCGTCTTGCGGCGGCGGACGATGTACTTGTTCGAAGCCTTCTTCGGCGAACGAGTACGACCCTCCTTCTGACCCCAGGGGCTGACCGGGTGGCGACCACCGGAGGTCTTGCCCTCACCACCACCGTGGGGGTGGTCAACCGGGTTCATCGCCACACCGCGAACGGTCGGGCGGACGCCCAGCCAGCGCTTGCGCCCGGCCTTGCCCCAGTTGATGTTGCTCTGCTCGGCGTTGCCGACCTCGCCGACCGTGGCGCGGCAGCGCTGGTCGACCAGACGGATCTCACCGGACGGCATACGAAGGTGGGCCATCGTGCCCTCCTTCGCGAGCAGCTGCACGGAGGCACCGGCGGAGCGGGCGAACTTGGCGCCGCCACCCGGACGGATCTCGATCGCGTGGATCGTGGTACCGACCGGGATGTTGCGGAGCGCCAGGTTGTTGCCCGGCTTGATGTCGGCCCCGGGACCGTTCTCGACGCGGTCGCCCTGCTGCAGGTTGCGCGGGGCGAGGATGTAGCGCTTCTCGCCGTCCGCGTAGTGCAGCAGCGCGATGCGCGCGGTGCGGTTGGGGTCGTACTCGATGTGCGCGACCTTCGCCGGCACGCCGTCCTTGTCGTGACGACGGAAGTCGATCACTCGGTAGGCGCGCTTGTGTCCGCCACCTTGGTGGCGAACGGTCACACGACCGGCGTTGTTACGGCCGCCCTTGCTGTGCAGCGGGCGGACCAGCGACTTCTCCGGCGTGGACCGCGTGACCTCGACGAAGTCGGCGACGCTGGAGCCACGACGGCCCGGCGTAGTCGGCTTGTACTTGCGGATTCCCATTATTCAGTCCTCGTCCGATATCGGACGATCCGGACCGCCCTCAGGCGGTCGGACCGCCGAAGATGTCGATACGGTCGCCCTCGGCAAGGGTCACGATCGCGCGCTTCGTGCCGGCGCGCTGACCGAAACCGGTCTTGGTGCGCTTGCGCTTGCCGATGCGGTTGATCGTGTTGACCCCGGTGACCTTGACCGAGAAGACCGCCTGGACGGCCTGCTTGATCTGGGTCTTGTTGGCGTTCGGGGCGACGATGAACGTGTACTTGTTCTCGTCGAGGAGCGCGTAGCTCTTCTCCGACACGACCGGCTTCAGCAGAACGTCACGGAGGTCCGTGAACGCCTTGCTGGGCGCGGTGACGACGGTGTTCTTGCCTTCGGTGGCGTGGCGCTTCGCCTTGGCGACGCGCGCTGCCTTGGCGACCTTGGCCGCCTTGGAGGCGATGCTCGGGTGACGCGTAGCCATCAGGCGTCACTCCCTTCGGTGTCGTTGGCCTGCGGGCCGGCGACGAAGGACTCGAAAGCGGCCTGGGTGAAGACCACGTCGTCCGAGACGATCACGTCGTACGTGTTCAGCTGGCCCGGCTCCAGGATGTGCACCTGGGGCAGGTTGCGGGCGGACAGCCACGCGGCCTCGTCGGCGCGGTCGACGACCAGGAGCAGGTTCTTGCGCTCCGAGATCTTGCCGAACAGCGTGCGAGCGGCCTTCGTGGAGGGAGCCTCGCCCTCGATCACGCCGGTGACGACGTGGATGCGGTTGTGGCGGGCCCGGTCGGTGAGGGCGTGACGCAGAGCGGCAGCCTTCATCTTCTTCGGGGTCCGCTGCGAGTAGTCACGCGGCTGCGGGCCGTGGACGACGCCGCCGCCGACGAACTGCGGTGCGCGGGTCGAGCCCTGGCGTGCGCGGCCGGTGCCCTTCTGACGGTAAGGCTTCTTACCGCCACCGCGGACTTCACCGCGGCGCTTGGTCTTGTGCGTGCCCTGACGGGCAGCCGCGTTCTGCGCGACGACGACCTGGTGGATCAGCGGGATGCTGATCTTCTCCACGCCGAAGATCTCCGCGGGGAGCTCGACGCTACCGGTCTTCTCGCCTGCAGGCGAAAGGATGTCAACAGTGCTCATCGGTACCTCAGGCCCCCTTGGCCGCGGTGCGGACCAGGACGAGGCCGCCGTTCGGACCGGGGACAGCGCCCTTGATGAGCAGCAGACCCTTCTCCGCGTCAACGGCGTGGACGGTCAGGTTCTGGGTGGTGACACGCTCGTTGCCCATGCGACCCGCCATGCGGAGGCCCTTGAACACACGGCCCGGGGTGGCGCAGCCACCGATCGAACCGGGCGAGCGGTGCTTGCGCTGGGTGCCGTGTCCGGCGCCGAGGCCCTTGAAGTTGTGACGCTTCATGACACCGGCGAAGCCCTTGCCCTTGCTCTTGCCGGTCACGTCGACCTTCACGCCGGCCTCGAACACCTCAGCGGTGATCTCCTGGCCCAGCGTGTACTCGGAGGCGTCCGCGGTGCGGATCTCGACGAGGTGGCGACGGGGGGTGACGTCGGCCTTGGCGAAGTGACCCTTGAGGGGCTTGTTCACCTTGCGCGGGTCGATCTCGCCGAAGGCGATCTGGACCGACTCGTAGCCGTCACTGTCGTTCGTACGGACCTGGGTCACGACGTTGGGGCCGGCCTTGACGACGGTGACCGGAACAACACGGTTGTTCTCGTCCCACACCTGCGTCATGCCGAGCTTCTCGCCCAGGATGCCCTTGATCTGCTTAGCCATTCTTCAGATCACCGGCCCCTAGAGCTTGATCTCGATGTCGACACCGGCCGGAAGGTCGAGTCGCATCAGGGAGTCAACGGTCTTGGGCGTCGGGTCGAGAATGTCGATCAGACGCTTGTGCGTGCGCATCTCGAAGTGCTCGCGCGAGTCCTTGTACTTGTGCGGCGACTTGATGACGCAGTACACGTTCTTCTCAGTGGGCAGCGGCACCGGGCCCGCGACCGACGCACCAGTGCGCGTCACCGTCTCGACGATCTTCTTCGCCGAGGAGTCGATGACCTCGTGGTCGTAGGCCTTGAGCCGGATGCGGATCTTCTGTCCCGCCATGGCTACTCAGTAGTCCTGTCTCTTCTAACGCTCTGGAACCAAGTGGTCCGTTTACTTCGCTCCTCCGACCCACGCGGTCGGGTGTGTCGCGCTCCCGCCGACACAGATGCCCCTTGTTCGAACATCCCTGCCGGGAAAACACGGCCCTTCCGGAACCGCAAGCCGGGGACGAAAGGCCCACCGGGTGCCTGGTCGGCGCTGCACTGAAACTTCCCGAAAGATTCCCGTACGTCCGCCCCAGCGCTGCCATCAGGCAGTTAGGGCGACGAGTACTGTGGGACTCGCTTCCGGTCCTCCCGGCGGGAGGCGCACAGCATCAACACTCGACCGAGCAACTCCGACAGTCTGCCATATGGGGCACGTCCTCCGCCAATCGAGCCGGAGACAATACCCCGGGAGTGACGCAGGTCAAACGCCGAGCCGGTCGGACCCGGGCTTTCCCGGGCCGCGAGGTGAGGTCGGTCACCGTGAACCCGTTCGAGGGCTACGGGTAACAACGGGTGTACCCGACCGACGGCAGACCCGGAGACCGCGTGAACAGCCCCCCTGGCAGACATGACGAGGACGCCTCCGTCATAGCCCGCTCCCTGACCCGGCCCGAGCTCTTCGGCGAGGTCTACCACCGGTACGCGGCGGTGATCCACCGGTACGCGGCCCGGCGGCTGGGTGAGGACGCGGCCGAGGACCTCACCGCCGAGACCTTCCTGACCGCGTTCCGCACCCGGGGACGCTACGACGTGTCGCGCGCCAGTGCCCGGCCCTGGCTGTACGGAATCGCCGCCAACCTCATCGGCAAGCAGCGCCGTGCCGAGGTGCGGGCGCTCAGGGCCCTGGCCCGCACCGGTCACGACCCGGTGGCCGACTCCTGGGCCGACCGCAGCGACAGCCGGGTCACCGCCCAGGCCGCGCAGGGCCGCCTGGCCGGCGCGCTGGCCGGTCTCTCGCGCGGCGACCGGGACGTCCTGCTGCTGGTCGCCTGGGCGGACCTCGGCTACCAGGAGGTCGCCGAGGCGCTGTCCATCCCGGTGGGCACGGTGCGCTCCCGCCTCAACCGGGCCCGCAGGAAGGTCCGCCTCGCACTCGGCGGCGTGGACCCCATGTTCGTACCCGACGCCCCGGAGGTGATCAATCATGGCTGAACCGGCGATGGACGAGATGACAGCGGTCCGGCTGCTGCGCGCCGACGTTCCCGTGCCGGACCACGCCCGGCTCACCCCGGCCCGTCAGCGGCTGCTGGACGAGATCGCCGGGCAGCCCCGGCACGGACGGGCCGGATGGAAGCTCAGAACGGCCGGAGCGGTCGCCGCGGTGACGGCCGCGGCGCTCCTCTCCACCCTGACGCTGCGCGAGGACGACAGGACACCGACGCAGCCGGCCCCGACGGCGACCGCCCGGCCGACCTCCTGGGTGTACCACCATGTCCAGCTGGACGCTCTGGACTGCGGCGTCGGCAGGAGCACGCTCGACGGCGAGACCGGCCGGGTCAACCTGTCGCCCGGACAGGGACCGTGCGAAACGACCACGACGAGGCGGCTCGACGCGGACCGATGGATCCGCTACGACGGCATGTCCACGGCCATGCCGGACCAGAACACCAGCGATCCGGACGACGTGCAGGTGTGGAACGAGCCGGTTCAGCAGACCCTGGAGACGCTCCCGCCCCGGCAGGCGGACGCCCTGCTGGCCGCCCTGCCCGACGACCCGGACTCCGCGCTGCGGGCGATCCTCGAGAAGTCGGTGCCCACCCGCGTCACCAGCGCGTACCGGCTGACCCCGGCCCAGCGCGACTTCGACGAGGTGGTCGAGGTGCTCTCCGGAGCCTCCGCCGTCCCGGCCGACAAGGCCCGGACGATCTACCGGATCATCACGGGCCTGGAGGGAGCGACCGAGCCGGTGCAGGTGACCGACGGCGCCGGACGGGAGGTCCTGGCGATCGGTGTCGACGGCAACTTCCGTGACTACGCCTGGGAGCGCAACAGCCTGCAGGTGCTGCTCGACCCGCACACCTTCGCCTATCGCGGAGTCCGCTGGGTCGCCGGACTGGGCTACTACGTGGGCGGCAAGGCCTCCGGGGGCCCGTTCCTGACGAAGGGGACGGTCCTCGCCACGGCCACCCGCGTCGCCACGGTCGTCGTAGACAAGGCGGGCGAGCGCGACTGAGCCTCCCGGCCCCCTGACACGGGGGGCATACGAAAGGGCCCGTACGACCGAAGTCGTACGGGCCCTCTCAGGTGCTCAGCTCAAGCTGGAGCTACGGTGCTCAGCTCAAGCTGGAGCTACCAGGTCGATCAGCAAGAACTACTTGGTGATCTTGGTGACCTGGCCGGCGCCCACCGTACGACCACCCTCACGGATGGCGAACTTCAGGCCCTCTTCCATGGCGATGGGCTGGATGAGCTCCACCTTCATCTCGGTGTTGTCACCCGGCATCACCATCTCGGTGCCCTCGGGGAGGGTCACAACGCCCGTCACGTCCGTCGTACGGAAGTAGAACTGCGGACGGTAGTTGTTGAAGAACGGCGTGTGGCGGCCACCCTCGTCCTTGGACAGGATGTAGGCCTGGGCCTCGAAGTCGGTGTGCGGCGTGACCGAACCCGGCTTGATGATGACCTGGCCGCGCTCGACGTCCTCGCGCTTGATGCCGCGGAGCAGCAGACCGACGTTCTCACCGGCCTGGCCCTCGTCGAGCAGCTTGCGGAACATCTCGATGCCGGTGACCGTGGTGGTGGTCTTCTCCTGCTTGATGCCGATGATGTCAACGGTCTCGTTGACCTTCAGGACACCACGCTCGATACGGCCGGTGACGACCGTACCGCGACCGGTGATCGTGAAGACGTCCTCGACGGGCATGAGGAACGGCTTGTCGACGTCACGCTCGGGGGTCGGGATCGCCTCGTCGACGGCGGCCATGAGGTCGAGAACCGACTGACCCCACTCGGCGTCGCCCTCGAGCGCCTTGAGCGCCGAGACCTTGACGACCGGCAGGTCGTCGCCCGGGAACTCGTACTCGGAGAGGAGCTCACGCACCTCGAGCTCGACGAGCTCCAGGATCTCCTCGTCGTCCACCATGTCGGCCTTGTTCAGGGCGACGACGATGTACGGAACGCCGACCTGGCGGGCCAGGAGCACGTGCTCCTTGGTCTGCGGCATCGGGCCGTCGGTGGCGGCGACCACGAGGATCGCGCCGTCCATCTGCGCGGCACCGGTGATCATGTTCTTGATGTAGTCCGCGTGACCCGGGCAGTCGACGTGGGCGTAGTGACGGCCCTCCGTCTGGTACTCGACGTGCGCGATGGAGATGGTGATACCGCGCTGACGCTCTTCGGGAGCCTTGTCGATCTGGTCGAAGGCCGAGGCCTCGTTCAGGTCCGGGTACTTGTCGTGCAGCACCTTGGTAATGGCGGCCGTGAGGGTCGTCTTACCGTGGTCGATGTGACCGATGGTGCCGATGTTGACGTGCGGCTTAGTCCGCTCGAACTTCGCCTTCGCCACGGGGGTCCTCCTGGGAGTGGTTCTGGAACGCCTTGCTTCATCGGCGCCAGGTGATCTTTGCTGGAAAGCCCGGGTCCAGGGGGCAAACATCCGGCAATGCGGCTGTTTGCCCCTTGAGGCTCCGGAGTCAAGCCTACGGCGTGCAAACGGAGTGCGTTACTCGCCCTTGGCCTTCGCGATGATCTCCTCGGCGACGTTCCGCGGAACCTCGGCGTAGGAGTCGAACTGCATCGAGTAGCTTGCGCGACCCGACGTCTTGCTGCGGAGGTCGCCGACGTAGCCGAACATCTCCGACAGGGGCACCAGGCCCTTGACGACGCGGGCACCGGCCCGCTCCTCCATGGCCTGGATCTGGCCACGGCGGGAGTTGATGTCGCCGATGACCTCGCCCATGTAGTCCTCGGGCGTGGTGACCTCGACGGCCATCATCGGCTCGAGCAGCACGGGGCTGGCCTTGCGCGCGGCCTCCTTGAAGGCCTGCGAGCCGGCGATCTTGAACGCGAGCTCGGAGGAGTCCACCTCGTGGTAGCCACCGTCGAGCAGGGTGACGCGCACGCCGGTCATCTCGTAACCGGCGAGGATGCCGAACTGCATGGCCTCCTGCGCACCGGCGTCGACCGAAGGGATGTACTCCTTCGGGATACGACCACCGGTCACCTTGTTCACGAACTCGTACGAGGCGTCGCCGCCCTCGATCGGCTCGATCGCGATCTGCACCTTCGCGAACTGGCCGGTACCACCAGTCTGCTTCTTGTGCGTGTAGTCGACCCGGTCGACCGCCTTGCGGATGGTCTCGCGGTACGCGACCTGCGGCTTGCCGACGTTGGCCTCGACCTTGAACTCACGGCGCATACGGTCGACCAGCACCTCGAGGTGCAGCTCGCCCATGCCACCGATGATGGTCTGGCCGGTCTCCTCGTCCGAGTGGACCTGGAACGACGGGTCCTCCTCGGCCAGGCGCTGGATCGCGATGCCCAGCTTCTCCTGGTCGCCCTTCGACTTGGGCTCGATGGCGACCTGGATGACCGGGGCCGGGAAGTCCATGGACTCCAGGATCACCGGCTGCTTGTCGTCGCACAGCGTCTCACCGGTCGTGGTCTGCTTCAGACCCATGACGGCCACGATGTCGCCGGCGCCGACCGCCTCGATCTCCTCACGCTTGTTCGCGTGCATGCGGTAGATCTTGCCGATGCGCTCCTTCTTGCCCTTGACGGAGTTCAGCACGGCAGTGCCGGACACCAGGCGGCCCGAGTAGACCCGGACGAAGGTGAGCTTACCGAGGTGCGGGTCGCTCATGATCTTGAACGCAAGGGCGGACAGCGGCTCGTCGTCGGACGGCTTGCGCTTGACGACCAGCTCCGCGTCCTTGACGTCGTGGCCCTCGATGGCCTCGACGTCCAGGGGGGAGGGCAGGTAGCGCACGACCGCGTCGAGCAGGGGCTGGACGCCCTTGTTCTTGAACGCGGTGCCACAGAACACCGGGGTGACCGTGATGTCGTTGGACTTGCCGGACGCGATGGTGATGCGACGGATCGCGGCGTACAGCTGCTCCACCGAGGGCTCCTGGCCCTCCAGGTACAGCTCCATGATCTCGTCGTCGTTCTCCGCGACGGTCTCGACGAGCTTGCCGCGGTACTCCTCGGCAGCCTCGGTGTGGGTGGCCGGGATGTCGACAACGTCGTACATCTCGCCCTTCTCCGCCTCGGCGGACCACACGAAGGCCTTCATCGTGACCAGGTCGACGACGCCCTTGAAGTCGGCCTCGGCACCGATCGGGAGCTGCATGACGATCGGCGTCGCGCCAAGGCGGCTGCTGATCATGTCGACGCAGCGGTGGAACTCGGCACCGGTCCGGTCGAGCTTGTTGACGAAGCAGATACGCGGGACGCCGTAGCGGTCCGCCTGACGCCACACGGTCTCGGACTGGGGCTCCACACCCGCGACGCCGTCGAACACCGTCACGGCACCGTCGAGCACGCGAAGCGAACGCTCCACCTCGACGGTGAAGTCGACGTGGCCCGGGGTGTCGATGATGTTGATGGTGTGGTCGACGTCGGCCAGCGGCCAGTGACAGGTGGTGGCAGCAGAGGTGATCGTGATGCCACGCTCCTGCTCCTGCTCCATCCAGTCCATGGTCGCGGCGCCGTCGTGGACCTCACCGATCTTGTAGGAGACGCCGGTGTAGAACAGGATCCGCTCGGTGGTGGTCGTCTTGCCCGCGTCGATGTGGGCCATGATCCCGATGTTGCGGACCTTGGCCAGGTCAAGTGAAGTGGTAGCCATAAGGCCTTCGTCTTCTCTCGGTCTCGATGTGGGTAGCGACTACCAGCGGTAGTGCGCGAAGGCCTTGTTCGACTCGGCCATCTTGTGGGTGTCCTCGCGCTTCTTCACAGCGGCGCCGAGGCCGTTGGACGCGTCGAGAAGTTCGTTGAGGAGGCGCTCGGTCATGGTCTTCTCGCGACGGGCGCGGGAGTAACCGACGAGCCAGCGCAGCGCCAGGGTGCTCGCGCGACCCGGCTTGACCTCGATCGGGACCTGGTAGGTCGCGCCACCGACACGGCGGGACTTGACCTCGATGGTCGGCTTGATGTTCTCGAGAGCGCGCTTCAGCGTGATGACCGGGTCGTTGCCGGTCTTCTCGCGCAGGCCCTCCATGGCACCGTAGACGATGCGCTCGGCGGTGGAGCGCTTGCCGTTCAGCAGCACCTTGTTGATGAGCGACGTGACAAGAGGAGAACCGTAGACCGGGTCGATGATGACCGGGCGCTTCGGGGCAGGGCCCTTACGAGGCATTGTTTACTTCTCCTTCTTGGCGCCGTAGCGGCTGCGGGCCTGCTTGCGGTTCTTGACACCCTGGGTGTCAAGGGAACCGCGGATGATCTTGTAGCGAACACCGGGCAGGTCCTTCACACGGCCACCACGCACGAGCACGATGGAGTGCTCCTGCAGGTTGTGTCCCTCACCCGGAATGTAAGCAGTGACCTCGATCCCGCTGGTCAGACGCACACGCGCGACCTTACGCAGGGCCGAGTTCGGCTTCTTCGGGGTGGTCGTGAACACACGCGTGCAGACGCCGCGACGCTGGGGCGAACCCTCGAGTGCGGGCGTCTTGTTCTTCTCGACCTTGTCCTGCCGGCCCTTCCGGACCAGCTGCTGGATCGTAGGCACTACTTCTCCGGTTTCTGTGTGCCGAATGGTGAAGCTAACCTGGAACTTCGCCGACCCACGCGGTCGGGTGTGTCGGATCCGGCGGACTTCCGCCGCGAGGCGGGAAGAAGCACAGATCACAGCGGCCGCTTACTAGGCCCGTGTGCGGTTGAAGACACGCACGAGGGCCAGGGCACACCCCAGGCACAAGGTCTGAGCGTACCTAGCGCATTCACTCCGGTCAAAACAGAAGCCCCGCCCCCCGACACGCCGGAGGTTTACGAGCGCTGCCCCAGCCCCTGCGATACCGGCGCCGCAGGGTCCGCGGAGGCGCCCGGAGGCGACGCCGGGGACGGCACGGTCGGGTCGCCGCCGGCCCGGAACGGCCCCTTCGCGGCGTCCGCCGCCGTGTCGTGACCGATGAAGTACGTCGGACGGTTCTGTACGGCCGTGTAGATCCGGCCGACGTACTCGCCGAGCAGGCCGACGCAGACCAGCTGGACCGCGCCGATGAACAGCACGCCGATGAAGAGGGACGTCCAGCCGGGGACGGTGTGCTGGAAGGCGTGGGCGCTCAGGGTGTAGACCATCAGGCCCAGGCAGACCAGGAACGCGAAGCCGCCCAGCCAGGTGGCGATACGCAGCGGGGCCGCCGAGAAGCCCGTCACGCTGTCGACGGCCAGGCGGATCATCCGGCCGAGGGGGTACTTGCTCTGGCCGGCCGGCCGCGGGGCACGCTCATAGGTGACCTCGCCGCTGGGAAAGCCCAGCCAGGGCACGAGGAGGCGGTACACGCGCTGCTGGTCCGGCAGGGCCCTCAGGGCGTCCACGGCGGCCCGGCTCAGCAGCCGGAAGTCACCGGCCTGGGCCGGGACCGACGGTCCGGCGAGACGGCGCACGAGCCGGTAGTACAGACCCGCCGTCCACCGCTTGAAGCCGGTGTCGCTCGCCCGGTCGGCGCGGATGCCGTAGACGATGTCGAGACTCTCCGCACGGGCCAGCCCGACCATCTCGGGGATCTTCTCGGGCGGGTCCTGGAGATCGGCGTCGATGCTGACGACGTACGCACCGTGCGCCCGGTCCAGACCCGCGGTCAGGGCGGCCTGGTGTCCGGAGTTCCGGCGCAGACCGATGACCCGCAGCTGCGGCCAGCCGAGCCGGAAGGCGGCCAGCAGCTCGGCCGTGCGGTCGGTGCTGCCGTCGTCGACCGCCACGACCTCGTAGCCGACGCCGAGGTCCGCGAGGACCGGCCGCAGCCGGCTGACCAGCGCGGGCAGGACCTCTTCCTCGTTGTACATGGGTATGACGACCGACAAGACGGTCGCCGCCGCCGTGGTGTCCGGGGCTTCTGTCACCCGTCCTCCCCCAAGCTGTGGCCGCACATGTGCGACGCTGTTGCGATCTTATGACCGCACTCTTATGAGCAACTTCACGATCATCCGGACAGCGGTGCCGCCCTCAGGTGTCCGGCGATCGGCCGAGGGGGACCCCAGCCATGAGCACGGCTTCCAGCGACACGGCGACGGACCCCGCCGTGCCCGGCGAACACGCGCGCGGACCGCGCCGTCTCACCCTGCCCGACGGTGTACGACCGTACCTCGCCCCGCTGCTCCTGTACGGCGTCACGAAGCTCGTCGGCCTGAGTGTGTTCGGCTGGCTGCTGGAGTGGGCCGACGACTACCAGAAGAAGAACCCGCGCTTCGGCGGCGGCGCCCACTGGTGGGACGTCCTGGCCACCTGGGACGGCTGGTGGTACCTCCAGGTCGCCGAGAAGGGGTACGACCCCCGCCCGCTGGAGCAGCTCGCCCCGGGCGGACTCTTCACCGTCAAGCAGAACTCGGTCGCCTTCTTCCCGCTCTACCCGGGCCTGATCCGGGGCGTCTCCGAGACCACCGGGCTGGGGCTGTACGGCTCCGGGATGCTGGTCTCGGTCGTGGCCTCGTTCGTCGCGGCCGCCGGTGTCTACGCCGTGATCGCGATGCTCGCAGGGGTGCGGGCGGGCACGATCGCGGCCGGGCTGTGGGCGGTGGTGCCCGGCGCGGGCGTGGAGTGGGCGCTCTACTCGGAGTCGCTGTTCGTCGCCATCGCCTCCTGGTGCTGCTACTGCGTGATGAAGCGGCGGTGGGTCGCGGCGGGGCTGCTCGCCTTCGTGGCCGGGCTCAACCGGCCGACCTCCGCGGCGCTCATCGGCGCGGTCGGGCTCGCCGCCATCGTGACCCTGGCCCGGCGGGAGAGCAGGCGCGAGCACGGGGTGTCGGGGCCCCTGTACGCCATGTTCGCCGCGCCGCTCGGCCTGCTCACCTATGTCACCTGGGTCGGCCTCAGCATGGGCGACCTCACCGCGTACTTCACGCTCCAGCGCGAGGGGTGGGCGCACTACTTCGACTTCGGTTCGTACACCTTCGACGTGCTGGCTGACACGGCGGTCGGTCGCCACGACTATCTCTTCGCCTTCTCCGTCCCCGACCTCCTGGGCGTGCAGCTGGTGCTGGCGCTGCCCTTCCTGATCGCGCTGATGCTGCGCAGGAAGCCGCCGCTGGTGCTGGTCGCGTACACGCTGGCCAGCGTGATCACCGTGCTGGGCACCCAGCAGATGTTCGGCAACACGGGCCGGTACCTGCTGCCGGTCTTCCCGCTGCTGCTGGCCCCGGCGGCGGCGCTGAGCCGGCTGAAGTGGCCGAGCCTGGCGGTGTTCTTCGGGACGGCGGCCCTCGCGTCGGGGTGGTACGCGCATTACGTGATCTTCGAGTTGGGCATTCCGTAGGCCCGGTGCGGCGGTCCGGTGCGGCGGTCCGGTGCGGCGAAGGGGCCGGAGATCACCGGGCCCGGCGGGTTGCGCGTTCGGCGGCGAACACGTCCTCCAGCCGGAAGAGCTGGGCCCGCCCCGCCTTTCCGGCCGGTTCGAGATGCCCCAGCTGGACCCACTTGCGAATGGTGGCGGGGGCCACACCGACCTCCTGGGCCGCGAGAAGGCCGGGAATCAGGGTCGGGCGCCCGGCGGTGCGTCGGTCGGGGGTGCGTCGATCCGCGGTGCGTCGGTCGGCGGTGTGTCGGTCGGCGGTGCTCATGCGCGCGCCCACTCCCCCTCGTCCCAGGTGTGCCGGTAGGCCGGGTCGTCGTGGCAGCCGCAGTCCGGTTCCGGGCAGCGGCAGGCCGGATTGACGCAGAGGACGGCCGCGCGGTCGGGGAACGCGCGCAGGGAGACGGAGTCGCACCAGGGACAGCGGCCTGCGACCCGAACGACGGTCTCGGTGTCGCCCAGCGCGCGGGCGCAGCGGCGGGCCATCCGGCGGGTCTCGTCGCGCACATGCGCGGCCAGGACGGTGTCGGCGGCCACGCGGTCGAGGAGGGACGCGATCCGGCGCAGCCGCTCGGGCACGGAGGCGCGGCGCGGACGGGACAGTCCGAGCCGGTCGCGCACCGCCTCCTCCAGTTCGAGCACGCCGTCGGTGATGTCACGGATGGCGTCGGAGACATGCAGGCGGAGCGGGGCCGCGCCGTGGCCGGGCGCCACGAGGCCGTGCCGCTGCTGGAGCAGCAGCTGCTCCTCGCGCTCCTCGCGCAGGCGGGCGCCGAGATCGGCGGGAGGCCGCGACGCGGCGGGGCGGTGGGCGGGGGTCGTGCGGCCGGGGACCAGTTCCGTGGACAGTTCGGGGAACTGCTGGAGAAGGGTGCCGATCCAGAGGGCGGCCTGGGCGGTGGGGCGGTCCTCGCAGGCCTCAGCCACGGGTGCCGCCCTGGGCCGGGAGGTGGGCGAGGCCGACGGCCGGGGCGGGGGCCGACGGAAGGGGATGCGCGGGCACGGGGACCGGGCGGCCGGAGCGCCAGAGGCGGCCGCCGCAGACGCCGTCGAACCAGTTGTCGGCCGGTGCCACCGCCTCCTCGCAGGCCCGCCGCACGCGACAGTCGGCACAGGCCCGCAGCGCGGGGGCGGCGACCTTGGCCTTCTTGGAGAAGACGACCCGCGGGGAGAGCCCGGTACAGGCGGCCGCGGACTGCCAACCGGGAGCTGACGGGCAGGAACTCGTTTCGGGCATGGACATGGGACCCCCCTGGGTTCGTGAATGAGCCGTACTGGGTGAACGCCCCCCAGACTACAGATTGCGTGCGCGCCCGCAACGAAATTCGGGCGGGCCAGGGCGCGCGGCGTCCCCTCAATCTCCATGAACCGCACAAATTTTCCTCACTGCTTGCTCGAGAGCACGTAATTCCGCGCGCGCAAGCAAGCTAAACTCTTGCCCACCCCCGAAGGAAGAGAGAAAGACATGACCAACCAGGGCTTGGACGCATTCGCCGCGTGGGTCGAAGACCTCATGCGCGAACGCGGCTACGACATCGACAGTCCACGCGGCGGCGGCAAGTCGAGAATCGCGGACGAGGCCGGCGTGCATCGCGCCGCGGTCACCCGTCTGCTCCAGCGGCAGAGCATGCCGGACCTCGAGACCACCCGCAGGCTCGCCCGCGTGCTCGGGGTGCCGGTCCGCGACATGCTCATCCGCTCCGGCCGGCTGACCGCGGAGGAGCTGGCCGACCCGCACGACTACCTGGCCTCGCCCGCGCCCAGCGCGGATTTCGGCCGCCGCCCCACGCTGGAGGAGGTCGCGGACCTGCTGGGCGTGCCCGCCGACCGGCGCGAGATGTTCGTCAGGGTGGTGGAGCAGTTCCTGCCGAGCGAGGCCGAGGCCGAGGTGACGCAGGTGCGTGAGGGCCGGCGGGTCCTGGTGGAGTCGGCCGCGGCCGCACCCACCGCCGACTGACCGAGCCGGAACCACCGGTCACGCATGCCGTGCCGGTTCCGATCGAAGGGCGCCCGTGGGCCGACGGGAGCTCCGGTCGACGGCACTACGACTCGCACCCGCCCGCGCGACGACTGACGCCGGCACCACCCACGCACGACGGCTTGGCCCCGCAGCACCCATGCGCGACGGCTTGGCGCCGCACGACACCCGCACGAAGGCTTGGCCGGCACCGCGCCCGCGCGACGACTGACGTCGGCACCACCCCCGCACGACAGCTTGGCCTGCACCGCGCCTGCGCGACGACTTGAGCCCGCACCACAGCTCGCGCCCGCGCGAGGGCTGGCGCCCGCAGCACCCATGCGCGACGGCTTCCGTCCGCACCGCGCCCGCACCGCAGCTCCCGCCCGCACCACGCCTGCGCGACGACTGACGCCCGCACCTGCGCCTGCGCCACAGCTCGCGCCCGCAGCGGGGCTGGGGCCCGCACACGCACTCCCACTCGTGCCCGCGCCTCAGCTGCACCACGAGTGCCCTCCGCTCCCTCTCCCCTCTCCTCTCCGCTCCCTCTCCCCTCCCCTCTCCTCCCCCTCCTGACCTGCCCTCGCCCCTGCACCCCCCGCCCCTCCCGCACCTCGCCTCACATCTCCCCCGCCGATTTAGTTGCGTGCGCGCACGCTCGTCTGTCACAGTTGGTGCAGCGGCGGAGCTGTGACCGCGAGCCCCGAGCGGGCCGCACCCGCCGCCGTACGCCGGGCCGAGGCGCCGCGCGCCTCCCCTTCCCCGCCCCCGCGCGGCGCCCGCCCGGCGACTTCCCCTTCTTCCGGCGAGGTGACCCGGCATGACCACACCCACCCCACCGAGCGCCTTCCCCGACGTCGAGGCCCTAGTCGTCGACATCCTGGAGGCCGACTCGGCGCTCTCCACGGCGCTCGTCGCCGTCGAACCGCCCGCGAACTTCGACGGCACGACCGCCGCCGTCCTCGTCAACCGGCGCGGCGGCGCGTGGATCGGCGAACTGCACGTCGACCAGCCGCTGATCGAGCTGGAGGTGTACGGCCCGACCAAGCAGGCCGCGCACGTCCTGGCCAACTCGGCCCGCCGCGCGCTGCTGGCCGCGGCCGGCAACCGGTACGGCACCAACCTCATCACCGAGGTGGAGGAGCAGGACGGCCCGCGCTGGCTGCCCGACTACCTCTACCGCGCGGCCAACCGCTACGTGACCGTGATCAAGGTGTACCTGGACGTCTACTGACGGGCCCGCGCGGGCAGCCCGCCCGCCACCGCACCCCCACAGACCGAAGGCCCCGCCCTCGCATCCGCGAGACGGCGGGGCCTTCGCCGTACCCGGAACGGCCGGGAACGGCCCCCGCATCACCCCCTAGATAAGGAGATCCACCCATGGCAGGCACCAACTCCTCCGAGATCCGCATCGCCGGCGTCGGCCGCCTCTACGTCGGCGCCGCCGACACCAAGGTTCCGACGACCTTCTCCACCGACCCGTCCACCGACTGGGCCACCGGCTGGAAGAACCTCGGCTTCACCACCGGCGACGGCGTCACCTTCAGCAAGAAGGACAAGCTGGAGCCGGTCGACGTGTGGCAGGCCGTCAGCCCGGTGCACTTCGTGTACTCGGACCGCGACCTGACCCTGAAGTTCTCGCTGATGCAGTTCAACGAGGACACGCTGCCGCTCTTCATGGGCGGCGGCGCGGTCGAGGCCGTCACCGGCTCCACGGGCGTCTACAAGTACGAGATCGCCGACCGTCCGTACGCCGACGTGCGTGCCCTCGGCCTGGAGTTCACCGACGTCCGCGCGAGCGACGGGACCGCCGTGACCTACCGCTTCGGCATCCCGCGCGGCCAGGTCACGGCGGCGGACGACATCAAGCTGGCCCGCAAGTCGCCGGCCCAGCTCGGCATCACCTACACGGCGATGGCCGCCGCCGACGGTTCGGCGCTGGCCAGCTTCGTGATGAAGGACACCGCGTACGCCGCGTCCTGACGCGCCGGGGTGGGGCGGGCTCCCCGCCTGCCCCACCCCGGAGCCCCGTTCCTCTTCTCATCACGCTGCACGGACCCAAGGAGCACCCATCACCATGGCCCGTTTCGACGTCAACGCCGCCCGCGCCCAGCGCCTCGAAGCCCTCGGACGCACCTGGTCGTTCGAGCTCGACGGCGAGAGCTTCACCCTGCCCACGGAGCTGACCCGCGCCACCGCGAAGGCGCTGCGCAAGCTCGACGACAACGACGTGGACGGGCTGCTCGGCCTGCTCATGGGCGAGCAGCAGTTCGCCCGCTTCGAGCGGTACGAGGTGACCATGCAGGACATCGCCGCCATCCTGGAGGCCTACGGCTCGGAGACCGGGCTCGGCCTGGGGGAAGGCTGAGCCTCGTCGGGTTCGTCGACGAACACGCCGAGGCCCTCGAGGCGGACCTGCTCCGCTACTACAGCATCGACCTGCTCGACTGGCACCGCGACCACCTCTCGGCGCGGCGGCTCGCGGTGCTCATCAAGCATCTGCCGCGCGACAGCGCGCTCAACCGGGAGCTGCACGGCGAGGCCGCCGACTGGTCCGTGACCGACCATCTGCTGGCCGCCACCGTGGACCATCTGGCGGCCGCCAACTGGATGTTCGCCTGCGTCAACTCGGAGGAGGGGGACCAGCCGGACGCTCCGGCACCGGTACCTCGTCCGACGGAACGGGCCGAGAACGGCACCTACGGCGCGGGCGACGCGTACGAGGAGCTGGAGGATCACGAGGAGCACGAGGGAGCCGGCGAGCGTTCCGGGGGCGTCGGGCGGCCGGCCCCGGGGTCGGTCCCCACGGCGGACGGGTCGCGGGCGCCCGCGCCGGACGAGGCGCCGTCGGCGTTCCAACTGGCCCGCTTCTTCGGCTGATCCGCCCGGTCGCCCGGTTTCCCCGGTTCCCGGTCGCCCGCCGGACGGCCGGTCACGGCGTGTCCGTCGGCTCCGCTCAGCGGGAGCCCGACGGGCCGCTCTGCTCGTCCCGGCGCCGGCTGCCGGCCCGGCCCTCCAGTTCGTCCGCGAGGGCCCGGGCTTTGTCCGAAAGCAGCCGGGGCCGGGGTTCGTCGCGCACGCTCCGCGGCTCGACCGGCTCGTCGACCGGCTCGACCGGATCGACCGGTTCCGGCCGCTCGACGTCGTCTGTCTGGTTTGTCTGCTCGGGTCGCTCAGCCTGCTCGGGTCGCTCAGCCTGCTCGGGTCGCTCAGCCTGCTCGGGCCGCTCAGCCTGCTCGGGCCGCTCAGTCCGCTCCGGCCGCTCCCGCAGTGGCCTTTCCGCGGTCCCGGCGCCGTCCGGCCTGCGCGCCCTCTCCCGTCCGGTGGCTCCGATCTCGCCGGGCAGGGCCAGTGGGGGCACGCTCGGCCGGCCGTTGCGCCGGACCACCGGCCGCCGGTCGGAGGGCATGACGCGCTTCCCCCGCACCTCACGTGCGGAGAGCAGGATGTCCCCCTCGGCACCGGAGCCGGCCTTGGCCCCACCGCCCCCACCGGCCTCGCCCGCACCGCCGGCCTCGTCCTCGACGTCCCCGTCCTCCTCGTGCGGCCCACCGGCCGGGCTGCTCGCGCTCGTCGTCCCGGTCGCGCTCGTCGTCCCGACAACGTCGGCCGCGTCCGGATCGCCGTACGGAGTCTCCTCGCTCCCGTCCGTCTCCCCCGCCGGGGGAGGCGACGGCACCGGGGTCCCGTCCGCCACCGATCGTTCCCGTTCGCCGCGTTCCTCCACGCGCGTCCATGCGGAGGGAGGGCGCAGCAGTTCGACATAGGGAAGCGGAATGACCTCGCCGCCGCGCTCCCCCTCGGCCCGTCGGGCCCGGCGGGGGCGGTGGCCGGTGCGGGCGTCCTCCTGGCCCTGGAGGTAGGCGGCGGTGATCCGTTCTTCGTACGCGCGGCGGATCGCGGGCAGCTGTTCGTCGACCACGTCGGCCCAGCCCGCGCTGTACGCGGCCAGTTCCCGCCGGTCGAGTTCGCTGCGGGGAAGGACCACCAGGTCGTCCGGTTCATGGCCGAGCAGCAGGACCAGCTCTGAGACACGGGCGATGAGATGCGGCAGATCGGAGGCCTGTTCGAGCCAATCGATCACATGCTCGCGCCGCACGTTGCTCGCGTCCCCGTCCACCCCGTAGGCCTTGCTCTCGTCCCCTGGCCCCATCGCGCCCCCGCGCGAGGACGGCTGCCCGTCGCCGTCCACCGTCGTCTGGCGGTCACTCAGTTCCCTTGTGGAGCGCCGCTGTTCACCTTTTCGAATCCGACGGGAGAACGGCCGGATCCTACTCCACGAACCTGGGCGGCACTTCGGCCGCACCCCGGCATCACCGCAGGTCCCGACCGCTGAACGACGGGTGCTCCTCGCCAAACACGGAACGGCACCACAGGATTACTCGTACACTAGTTCGAACATACGCGTTTTCGAACGCCCCAGAGGCGCCACCTGTACCACAGCCCAGCGGACAGACCGGAAAGCAGGCCGACATGGTGACTGGCACGAGCAACTCCCCGAAGCAGCCGATCGACACCTACGCCCGCCTCGCCCACCTCCTGCACACCACGCCCCCCGACCGCGAGGCCCTGCTCGACCAGGTGTACGAGGAACTGCTCGCCCGGGAGTCCCGCGCCTACGCGGCCGGCTGGTCGGACGCCCTGACGGAGGCGCGGCGGGGGCGTACCGGGCGCCGCCCGTAAGGCCGCGCCGCCCCAGCCCGCAGGGGCTCGCGCGAGGCCCGTGCCGTCAGAGGCTCTTCTCCCAGCGTGAGAATCCCCGCAGGACGGCCCGGGTGCTCCACCGCAGGCCGAAGTGGAATCCGAGCTGGGGCAGCACCTTGCCCTGATGCATCCCCTGCCTGCTCCAGAACGAGTAGTAGACGTCGTCGGGGTCCCCGAAGAACTGCCAGAACGTACGTGAGGCGTCGTACCGGCCGATGTACCGTGCCATCTCCTCGGCCTGGGTCATCCTGTCGAGCCAGAAGATCACGAGTGTCGTGCCGCCGTACCCGGCGTTCCATTCACCGACCGCGCGTACCGCCGGCAGCGGCCGGCCGTACCAAGGGGCCTCCCCGACGCCGAGACGTCGCTCCACCTCGCTCGCGGGGACATGGTCCTCGAAGAGCCCCCGCTCCATGTTCGGCCTGACCGCCCAGTCGCCGATCCACTCGGACAGGGAATCCCGCTCCAGCCGAGTACGGATCACCTCGGTACCGGCGTCTTCGTGATGCGGCCTCTTCGATGCGTCCGACTCTTTCGCTTCACCGTAGAGGAAGACATCCAGGCCGCGACCCGGCTGGAATTTATCGGCAATCGCCAGGACTCGTTCCGCATACCAGGCGATCGAGCCTTTTTTTTTCGGCTCGAAATACCAATTCCAACTGGTGGGGACGGCGAGCACTACGCGCACATCGTCAGAAAGCATGCGGGAACGCTAGCACAGGAGGGCAACCATGGGACGAGATCTCAAAGAAGTCGACGAGGCTCTCAAAGCCCTCAAGAGCGATACCGAAACCAGTTTCGCCGGGATAAGGACCACACTCGGCACGCACACCACGGATATTTCCGGGATCAACACCAAGCTCGGTACGCAGTCCAAGGACATCGTCAAGCTCCAGCAGTCCTACAAGGGACTCCGCACGACCCACAGCGGTATCTCCACGTCTCTCTCGTGGATGAGCAACTCCATCGCTACGCACACCAACGGCCTCACCGGCCTTGCCGCCAGTCTCACCCTGCTGACCGTCGGCCTGTCGATCTTCAAGGTCGACGAGAAGGGGATAACGATTCTGGGCGCTACCCGGGAATTCCCCTGGAAGAAGAAGATCGACGAGCTCCAGAAAAAGATCGAGTCGCGGACACAGGGAAGTGATCGCGTCAAGAAGGAAAC
Organism: Streptomyces sp. NPDC060000; assembly: GCF_042737375.1. Taxonomy (NCBI): domain Bacteria; kingdom Bacillati; phylum Actinomycetota; class Actinomycetes; order Kitasatosporales; family Streptomycetaceae; genus Streptomyces; species Streptomyces sp. NPDC060000. The sequence goes on along the minus strand of NZ_JBHWUU010000043.1, from coordinate 12,715 downwards.
CCGCGACAAGCTCATCGATGACAACTTCCAGCACATCGAAAAACTCAAAGAGACCGAGCAGACGGTCGAGAAACTGAAGCAGCGACTCGAGGTTGTACGAAACGCCGCGGACGCGGAACGCCGACGGCTGGAGGCAAATCCCAGGATGCGGACCGACCGGGGAATCGACGACCCGGTTCCCCTGGTCCGCGGTGTCGCCAGCGAGGTGACCGTTCTGCGCAGGGCTCTCCGCGAACTCACCGCAGCACTCTAAGGAGACATCCATGTCGTTGTCCTCAGCAGCGAGCCGGGCCGCCAACTCACTGCAACAGTTCAAGGCACAGGCCACCGGGGTCGCGACGGCGACCCAGAACCTCAGTCGCGCGGCACAGAGTGGAAAGGGCGAGATCGGCAAGCTCCGCTCCGCCTCCCAGGAGACGGCCAAGCAGCTGAAGGACCTCAAGACCGCCTCCGACCAGGCCGAGAAGTCGCTCGGCAAGGCCGGGAAAACCGGGTCCAGTGCCGGTACGAACCTCGGCAAGTACGAGTCCGGGGCGGGCAAGGCGGCCAAGGGCCAGGACAAGATGAACAAGTCGATGAAGGGCAACTTCTTCGGCATGCTCATGAGCCTGCTCCAGCCGCTGATCGAGAAGGTCGTCGACATGGCGGCCAACTCCAAGACCATGCAGAAGGTCCTGAAGACGGCCTTCGAGGTCATCAAGTCCGTGATCGGCAACGTCATGAAGGCCATCGGGCCGATCATGAAGAACGCGGCCAAGCTCATCAAGTCGGTCTGGACCGGCATCAAGACGGCGATCTCGGCCGTCGTCAAGGCCGTGGCCACGGTGATCAAGACCTACGTCGCCATCTGGAAGAAGGTCATCACCACCGCGCTGAACGCGATCAAGACGGTCGTCTCCGGCGTCTGGAAGGGCATCAAGGCCGTCATCTCGCCGGTCGTCAACTGGGTCAAGTCCGCGATCCCGAACGCCTTCAGGGCCGTCAAGGACAAGCTGTCCAGCATCTGGGGCGGCCTCAAGGGCATCGCCGGCCGCGCCTTCGACGGCATCAAGAGCGCGGTGAAGGGCCCGATCAACGCGGTCATCGGCATCATCAACCGCGCGATCGGCGCCCTCAACGGCATCAAGGTGTCGATCCCGGGCTGGGTCCCGGGCGTCGGCGGCAAGACCTTCGGCGTCAGCCTGCCGAGGATCCCGATGCTGGCCACCGGCGGTGTCGTCATGCCCCGCTCCGGCGGTGTCCCCGCGATCCTCGCCGAGGCCGGTGAGGCGGAGGCCGTCCTGCCGCTGAGCAAGCTGGACCGGCTGCTGCGACGGGCCGCCGCCCAGGGCCCGGCATACGCCGGGGCCGCCGGTTCGGGCGGCGCGCTGCACATCGAGCACTACTACGCGGCCGAGAGCAGCAGCCCGCAGCGGACAGCCGACGCGCTGATGTTCCTGGCGAAGGCACGCGGATGAGCGCCGCCGCGCTGCCTGCGGGAGGCGGGGCGGCCGACCTGTTCGCCGGGGTGGCACCGGCCCTGCGGGCCTTCCGGTCCCGGGTGGAGCAGAGCGACACCACGGTGCGTTCCCTCGCAGGCCTGATCAAGAGTGCCGCCACCGGCGTCGACGCCGTCCGTTCCGCCGCTTCCCAGGGCGCCACCGCCGTGCGTCAGGTCAAGACCGGCGCCGACGCCGCGAGCCGCTCCGTCGCCAAGACCGGACAGACCGCCACCGTCGCCGCCTCCGGCATCAAGTCGGCCGGGACCCGGGCCAAGGGCGCCGGCAAGTCGCTCGGCACCCTGAACTCCGCGTTCGGCGGTGTCCTCGCCATCGTCGGCGCGCTGATCGAGGCCTCCGGCGTGCTCGGCGACCTCATGGGCGCCTTCGGCACCGCCATGACCATCGGCTCCGGCGTGATGCTGGTCATCAACGCCCTCACCCGTGCCAACCCCATCGGGTTCGTCACCGGTCTCCTCCTGCCCGTCGCCGGCTGGCTGATCGACCTCGCGCTGAACTCCGAGACCGGGCAACGGCTGATGGAGCAGCTCGCCACCCTCGTACTGAAGTACGTCGAGGGCTGTCTGACCGTCATGACGCCGCTGCTCAAGGGCATCGCGAGCGCGGTGAACACGTACGTCACCGGATACCTGGCCGTCATCACCACCGCGCTCACCGCCATCGGCACGCTCCTCGGTACCGGCTTCGCCGTCATGAAGGCGCTGACCACCGGGGACACCCGGGCGCTCAGCGGCAAGGTGTCATCGGTCTGGCGGGGGTTCAAGGACGCGGTGCGGCCGGCGCTGGAGTGGATCACCAGGGACGTCCCCAGGATGTTCACCCGGATCAAGGAGGCGACCTCCCGCACCCTCGACGCGATGGGCAGGTTCGTGACGACCGGCGCCCAGACCGTCGCCGGTGTGGTCAAGGGGCCGATCCAGGGACTCATCGCCTTCGCCAACTGGGTCATCGACGGGCTCAACTCCCTGAGCTTCTCGATCCTCGGCAAGAAGTTCGGCATCCACCTGGACAAGATCCCGATGCTCGCGGAGGGCGGCATCGCCGTCCCCGGCGCCGCCCGGGGCGCGGGCCGGGTGCTGCCGCTGACCACCCTGGAGCGGCAGCGGGCGCTCGCCCGGCGCAACGGGGCGCCGACGTCCCGACCGGCTCACCGGGTCAAGGAGTTCCACGAGAGCGCGGGCACGGGCGCCCGCGGCACCGCGGAAGACCTGCTCTTCCTCGCCTCCGCCCACGCCTGCACATGAGAGTGAGGTGACGGCCACCATGGCCGAGATCACGACAACCGCATACACAGACGATGTGGCCCCCGGCTCACTCATCACCCGCGACGGGCAGATGCAGTGGGCCGGACTGCTGATGGGCCCCGGCACCTCCTACGAGATCGACCGCGGCGGCCTCAGCGGCTGGGAGGACCTGCCGGAGTACGACTCCTCCGACGCCGACCACCCCACCGCGCACGGCGCCTGGCCGGGCGCCCGCTACGCCAAGCCGCGCAAGGTCGGCGGCACGGTGTGGACCGTCCCGGCGCAGGACGACGCCGCCTCCTCGCTCGCCGCCACCCGTGTCCTGCGCCAGGCGCTGCTGCTCGGCGACGCGGAGCGCTGGCTGGCGGTGCGGCTGCACGGCGAGACGCTGGCCGTACGGGCCCGGGTCAGCCAGCGGGTGCTGGCCGCCGACCGGACGTACACCACGCAGGGCGTCTCCCGGGCGTCCGTGCAGTGGTACGCCACCGACCCGCGCCGCTACTCGGTCACCGAACAGACCGCCGTCACCGGCGCCCCGCAGCCGGAGAGCGGTCTGACCTGGCCGCTGACCTGGCCGCTGTACTGGGGGCAGGCGGCCTCCACCGGTGACGTCAACGCCGACAACGGCGGCTCCGCACCCACCCACCCGGTGATCACCTTCACCGGCCCGTGCGCCAACCCGACGGTGACCGACCGGACTTCGGCGCAGCGGCTGCGCTACGAGATCGCGCTGGCCTCGGGCGACGAGCTCGTCGTCGACACCGCCGCCGGCACGGTCACCCTCAACAGCACCGCCTCCCGCCGGCACACCGCGGCCGCGGACAGCAGCCCCGAGGAACTCTTCGCGTTCGCCCCCGGCCGGGCGCAACTGGCCTTCCGACCCGACACCTACGGCTCCGGCGCCCAGATGACGGTGCGCTGGCGAGAAGCGGAGTGGTGACCCCATGACCGTGCGAGCCGCCTGGCTCACGGAGACCGGCCAGACCCGGGAGGACACCCGGGTCACCCTGTCCGGACTCCTCACCCCGAACGCCCTGGTCGCGGAGAACATCCCGCTCAAGGCCCGCGGCGGTATCGTCCCCGGCGGCTTCGCGCTCAGCGGCGCCACCGGGGGCATGACCCTCACGATCGGCACCGGCCGCGCCTTCGTCCAGGGCGGCCGGACCAACCAGGGCACCTACGCCGTGGCGGTGACCGAACCCGAGAGCCTGACGATCGAGGACGGCGACCCCACGCACCAGCGGATCGACCTGGTCGAACTCGTCGTCCAGGACCGCACCTACGACGGCACCGCCGACACCGTGGCACGCGTCCGCCTGGTCAGGGGCACCCCCGCGGCCACGCCCCAGCAGCCGGTCGGTCCCGACGGCAGCACCCTGTCGCTCTACCGGATCCTGGTGCCCGCCGGGGCGTCGGCCGGCTCCGGCGGACTGGCCTGGGACTCCGCCGTCACCAACCTGCGCTACGCCACGGTCGCCCTCGGCGGCATCGTCCCCGCCGCCGGCTTCAGCGGCGCGTACGCCGGCCAGTACCGCGACAACGCCGGCGTCCTGGAGCGCTGGGACGGCACCGCCTGGGTCGCGTACCCCAAGGGCGTCGGCGGGATCCCGCCGGCCGGCACCCTGGCCGCGGGCAGCTACGCCGGCCAGTACCAGGAGGACCCCACCGGTCCGCTCCAGCGCTGGAACGGCAGTGCCTGGGTCGCGTACCCGAAGTCCGTCGGCGGCATCGCCCCCTCCGGCGCCGTCGCCACCGGCGGCTACCCCGGCCAGTACCGCGAGGACTCCGCCGGTCTGCTTCAGCGCTGGAACGGCAGTGCCTGGACCTACGCGGAGGGTCGCACGACCCTGCTGCTCAGCGTCTCGCAGACCAGCGAGCAGTCCGTGGTCCCCAACACGTGGACGCAGATGACCCTGCAGAGCACCGACGTGGACGACGCGGCCGGCTGGTCGGGGTCCAACACCTACACGGTGCCGAGGGCCGGCTGGTGGCGGGTGTCGGGGTCCGTCACCTGGCTCCAGCAGCCCTCGACAGCCTCGCGCGGCGCACGGATCTACCTCAACGGCAGCGGTGTCTCGCGCGCCACGTGGCTGATCGGCGCGGGCCCCGGCGCGACCTCGGTCGGCGGCAGCGCCCTGATCAGGTGCGCCGTCGGCGACAAGCTCGCGCTCTACGGGCTTCAGAGCTCCAGCGTGACCATCAACACCCTCGGCGGCTCCGGCTACTACACCAACTTCACCGCCGAATGGCTCAGGTCCTGACGTGTCCTGACGGGCCCTCACCTCACCCACGCACAGCCGGAGTTCGCCTCCGAAGACCACAGGAGACCAGCAGATGAACCTGCGCAGCTCATGGGTGGCCGAGACCGGCCAGACCCGCGAGGACACCCGCCTCACCCAGCTCGGCGCGACCACCCCGGCCAACCCGCTGGACGTCCGCTCCGGCATCCTGCCCGGCTCCTACGACGGCCAGTACCGCCTCTCGGGCTTCTGGATGGAGGGCGGCGCGGGCACCATGACCGCCACCGTCCACGAGGGCCGGGCCGTCGTCCAGGCCGACAGCAACCAGGGCGCCTACCCGGTCACGCTGGCCGAGCCGATCACCCTCACCTTCGCCGACGGCGACGCCTCCTACGGCCGGATCGACGTCGTCGTCCTGCGCGTCTACGACGACCTGTACGACGACTCGGGCTTCACCAAGGCCGCCGTGGAGATCGTCCGGGGCACTCCGGCGACCACCCCCGTCGTGCCCGCGCTCCCGGAGGTCGCGCTGCCGGTCTACCAGGTGGCCGTCCGAGCCGGCATCAGCGCCGGGAAGGGCGGCGTCAACTGGAGCACCGACGTGACCGACCTGCGCACGCCCACCGTCGCGGTCGGCGGCATTCTGCCCGTCTACGGCGAGACGGGCAACGGCGCCTACCCGGGCCAGTACCGCGACTCCGGCGGCGCCCTCCAGCGCTGGGACGGCTCCGCCTGGGTGTCCTACCCCAGCGCCCTGGGCGGCATCGCCCCCTCGGGCACGGTCACCACGGCCAGTTACACCGGCCAGTACCGCGACACCCCCGCCGGGCTCCAGCGCTGGAACGGCACCGCCTGGGTGACGTACCAGCCGGTCCCGACCTGGACGAACTACACGCCGGTCTGGCGCTGCGAGACCGGCGTGGCGCCCGCCCTCGGCAACGGCACGCTGGCCGGGGCGTACGTGAAGACGGGCACCGTCGTCACCTTCCGGATCTACCTCAAGATCGGTTCGACGACCAACCTGTCCGCCCAGTCCGCCGACGGCGACTGGACCTTCTCGCTGCCGGCCGCGCCGGTCTCCACCGCCTGGAAGCTGGACGGGCGGGTGCTGAGCGCGGAGGCCTTCGACGACTCCGGCCCCTTCCTCTACCAGGGCAGCGGGCTCCTCGCGGTGGCCAACGGCGGAGTCGTCCGCTCGCTGCGCGACACCCTCAAGACCGGCACCAGCCCGTGGGACAGGTCCGCGCCGTTCGCCTGGGCCGTCAACGACATCCTCTCCATCCACGGCACCTACGAGTCGGCCTCCTGACGAAAGGACACCCCATGTCCGTACGTTCCGCCTGGCTGTCGGCCGACGGCCAGACCCGGGAGGACACCCGGGTCACCCAGATCGGGGCGGTCACCCCGGTCACCGACATCAAGGGGCGCTCCGGGGTCCTGCCCGGCTCCGAGAACGGCCTGTACCGGGTCACCGGACTCTGGCTGAACGGCACCGTCGGCGGCATGACCGCCACCGTCGGGGTGGGCCGGGCCGTCATCCAGACGTCCGTCGCCCGCGGCGCCTACCCGGTCGCCGTCACCGAACCGGTCCCGCTCACCTTCGACGCGGGCGACCCCCAGTTCGGCCGCGTCGACCTCGTCGTCCTGCGGATCTACGACGACGACTACGACGGCTCCGACCGCACCGAGGCCGCCGTCGAGATCGTCAAGGGCACCGCGGCCGCCACCCCGGTCGCCCCCGCCGCCCCGGACGCCTCCCTCGCCCTGTTCACCGTCGCCGTGGCCAAGAACGCCGGGGCCGGCAGCGGCGGAATCGACTGGGACAACGCCCGCGTCGATCTGCGCCCCACCACCGTCCCGCTCGGCGGCATCCTGCCGACCCGCTCCGACGACACCGCTCCGGGCGGCTACCCCGGCCACTACCGGGACGTCAACGACACGCTCCAGCGCTGGAGTTCGACGGCCTGGGTGCCCTACCCCAAGGGCGTCGGCGGGGTCGTCCCGGCCGGGCTGCTGACCACCGGCGGCTATGTCGGCCAGTACCGGGACTCCTCGCTCGGCCAGCTCCAGCGCTGGAACGGCGGCGCCTGGCAGCCGGCCGTTCCTGGGCCCGCCTTCGTGCAGTCGCTGGACGCCGGGACCACCGCCTCGACGACGTACACGGCCGCGCTGGCCTCCACTACCGTCACGGCGCTGTGGCTCAACTTCACCGCTCCGCCGTCCGGCTCCGTGATCATCGGCCTGGGCGCCCGGATGTCCTCGGGCGGCGAGACCGCGCAGGCGCACATGTCCCCGCAGGTCACGCTGGGCTCCACGGTGATCTGGGCGGCGGACGACGAGCGGGCCGCGTCCGGTTCGGGCGCGGTGTCCAAGTCGACGTCGACCCAGCTGCGCCTGAACTCCCTCACCGCCGGCTCGACCTACACCGTCACCGTGATGCACCGGTCGAGCAACGCGAGCTTCACCTGCGCGTTCGACAACATCTTCCTGCGCGTCGACCCGATCGCCTGAACCACCGTCCCGTTCCCGCCCGTTCTCCCGAAAGGAGTCGACCATGCCCGTGCGCTCCGGATGGCTCTCCCCCGACGGCCAGTCCCGTGAGGACACCCGCCTCGTCTCGCTCGGCGCCCTGACCCCCACCTCGCCCGTCGCCACCCGCTCCGGCATCCTGCCGGGCTCCTCCGACGGCGCCTCCCGCATCTCCGGCTTCACGCTCACCGGCACCGCGAACAGCATGTCCGCCACGGTCAGCCCCGGCCGCGCCGTGCTCCAGGGCACCGACGCCAGGGGCGCCTACCCGGTCGCCCTCACCGAGTACCTGCCCGTGACGTTCGCGGACGGCAACGCCCAGTACAACCGCATCGACCTGCTCGTCCTGCGGATCCACGACGACGCCTACGACGGTCTCGGCCGCACCGAGGCCGTCGTCGAGATCGTCCCGGGCACCCCGGCCGCGGCCCCGACGGTACCGGCGGCGCCCGGCCTGTCGCTTCCGCTGTACGAGGTCACCGTGCCGGCCAACGCGAGCGCGGGCACCGGCGGCATCGCCTGGGCCTCGGCGCTGGTCGGCCGCCGCACCGCCACGGTAGGCCTCGGCGGCATCCTCCCGGTGACCACGGACACCTCCAACGGCGCCTACCCCGGCCAGTACCGGGACCTCGGCGGTCAGCTCCAGCGCTGGAGCGGCACCGCCTGGACCGACTACCCGGTCCTGCCCACCTGGCAGAGCTGGACGCCGACGTGGACGACCAGCACCGGCCTCGCGACGCCGTCCTACGGCAACGCCACCGTGAGCTGCCGGTACGTGAAGTCCGGCCGGACCGTGCACTGCAACTTCACCATCGTCTTCGGCAACACCACCACCTTCGGCACCGGCTCCGCGACGACCGACAACTGGCGGTTCTCCCTGCCGGTGCCGGCCTCGGGCGGACAGTCGGTCGTCGGGTTCGCCGAACTCGGCGTGGACAACGCCAGCCGGATCGTCTCGCGTGTGCAGATCCCCACCTCCACCACATTCGAACTGGTGATCTCCACCGGCCGTTCCAGCGGGACCGCGCTCGCCAACACCGGTGTCGTGGACGCCACCTCGCCATGGGCCTGGGCGAGCACGAACTCCATCCTCGGCACCGCCACCTACGAGGCGGCCTCATGAGCGTCACCACCCCCTACCGCGCGATCTTCTGCGATCTGCGCACCGACGACACCATCGACATCCTGCCCCTGCGGGACGTCACCGTCGACGACTACATCGGTAAGGCCGGATCCCTCTCCGGCACCGTCCCCATCCCCAACGCGCAGGTGGCCGCCCGCGTCCGCCGCATCGAGGAGGGCCGCACCGCGGTCTACCTCCAGCGGGGCAACGACCTGTGGTGGGGCGGCATCATCTGGACGTCCACCCTGCAGAGCGACGACCGGGGCGTGCTCACCCTCGGCATCCAGGCGGCCACCTTCGAGTCGTACGCCGGCCGCCGCCGTATCCGCCAGGACCTCACCTTCTCCGGGAGCAACGACCAGCTGGAGGTGGCGCGGCGGCTGTGGCGCCACCTCCAGACCGGCGAGCTCGTCGACGACGGCACGCCTCCGCTGCCGACCGGCGGCGACATCGGCGTCACCTTCGGGCAGGAGCTCTCCGGGGTGACGCGCTCGGTGTCGTACCGCGACGGCGACGAGACCGTCTACCTGGAGGCGATCGACGCCCTGGCCGCCCTGGAGAACGGCTTCGAGCACTACATCGCCGTCTACCGCGACCCGGTCACCGGCACCCGGGTCCGCCGGCTGCGGCTGGGCGGCCCGAAGATCACCACCGGCAGCACCGACCTGGTGATGGACCGGCCCGGCACGATCCTGTCGTACACCTTCCCGCGCGACGCCACCCGCGGCGGGACCACCGCCCGGGCCCGCGGCGCCACGGACAACACCAACCAGGCCGTCGAGTCCCGTCCGCTGTTCGCCGACGCCGACATCCCCGACGGCGAAGCCCTGATCAAGGTCGGCTACCCGCGGGTCGACCTCGCCTCGGACCACAACGACATCGCGAGCACGACGATCCTGCGGTCCCTGGCCAACGCCGAACTCGCCGAGGGCACCGGGGCCGTGGTGATCCCCGAGATCAGCGTCCGCCTCGACGACCTGGTGCCGTCCGCGCTGCTGGGCCGCACCGTCCGCCTCCGGATCACCGACGAGTGGTGGACCGAGGGCCTGGACGCCCGCTACCGGATCATCGGCGTCAAGGTCAGCCCGGCCCAGCGCGGCCGCCCCGACACCGCCGAGCTCTACCTGGAGGACGCCTGATGCCACAGCTCCCCGAAGACATCATCGACCGGCTCACCCAGATGGAACGCCGCATCCAGCAGCTGTCCACCGCCGTCAACACCCGCCCCGCCCTCAACACGATCACCGGCGGCGAGGTGGAGATCAAGGACGGCACCCTGAAGGTCACCGACGGCGGCACCCTGCTGGTCCAGCGGCCCGGCAGCACCGACACGATGTTCCGGGTCGGCTCGTGGAAGGACGCCGAGTACGGCCTGGAGATCCACCGCCAGACCGGCAGCCTCGCCATGACCCTGTTCAACGGGGACGGCAGCGCCAATTCGCTCCAGCCGCTGCGGATCTACGACAACGGCAACCGGGAGATCTTCTCCGACGACGTCAACAGCGGCGGCCTGGCCCGGCCCTGGCTGGCCATGCTGCCCCCGCAGGACACGGCGCAGACGCGCTGGCCACAGACCACCTCGACGTCCTGGGCGACGATCGCGACGTCGTACAACCCGGTCTGGCAGCCGAAGATACGGCTGAGGCTGAGCACCGCGGCGAGTTCCGGCGCGGCCGGTCAGGTCCGGGTGCTCGTGAACAGCGCCCAGTGGGGCCCCACGGTCACCGCCGGCACCGAGTTCGACTACACGGACCTGATCAGCACCACCTTCTCCTCCGTGTACACGACCGCGGTCAAGGTCGATATCCAGGCCATCGTCACCTCCACCTCCGGCACCGTCTACGCCACCCCGGTCCTCATGCACGGCCGCCAGAGCTGATCCCCGACACCACAGGAAGGCAGCGCGTCCATGGACATCGACCCCACCCAGCCCTGGGGCCTCGCGATCGACTACGCGGGCCGGGCCACCCTCACCGAGAGCGGCCACACGATCCACGTCAACGTCTCCGACACCAGCCTCAGCTCGGCCATCGGCCCCGACTCCATCAGCGGCACCTACTCGCCGGTCAACGTCACCGCCCAGTTCACCGAGACCGGCGAGGGCGGCGCGGTCCTGCGCGGCACCGGCCGCATCACGATCATGCCCGTCGGCACGGACCCGGTCGTCCCCGACCCGGCGGCATTCCAGCGAGCGGTCGCCGAGTCCCTGACCGACTTCGCGACCAACGCGGCTGCCTACGTCGCCCTGTGCGCCCGCTGGCAGCCGGACGGCGGCGCCGAGGACGGCGACGGCACCACCCCGGACCCCGGGACCGAACCGGCCCCGGACACGGAGGCCGATCCCGAGACCTCCGACGGTACGGCCGCCGAAACAGGCACCGACGCCGGCACCGATGGCGACCCCGCCATGGTCTGAGGCAACCGCACCGACAGAAGAACCACCCCCGCCACCCCGAGCCGCTCCCCCGCCGGCCGGGGTTTTCTCATGCCCGAACATTCCCCAGGGAGGCACCACCATGGCCAACCCCCTCTCCGCCGACGCCCTCGTGTCCGTACTGCGGGCCGAGGGCGTCACCGTCGTCGAGCACTCCGGCTGGCGCACCAACAACCGCAACCACAAGGGAAGTTGGGGCCCGGTCAACGGAGTGATCGTGCACCACACAGTCACCTCCGGCACCGGCAACAGCGTGAGCCTGTGCTTCGACGGCCACTCCGCCCTGCCCGGCCCCCTCTGCCACGGCGTGATCGCCAAGGACGGCACGGTCCACCTCGTCGGCAACGGCCGCGCCAACCACGCGGGCAGCGGCGACGGTGACGTCCTGAGGGCCGTCATCGCCGAGAAGGCGCTGCCCGCGCCCAACGAGAACGACACCGACGGCAACGTCCACTTCTACGGCTTCGAGTGCGTCAACCTCGGCGACGGCAAGGACCCGTGGCCGGCGGTCCAGCTGGAAGCCATGGTCCGCGCCTCGGCCGCGCTGTGCCGGGCGCACGGCTGGTCCGCCGCCTCCGTGATCGGCCACAAGGAGTGGACCAGCACGAAGATCGACCCGCGCGGCTTCACCATGGCCGACTTCCGCGCCAGGGTCGCGACCCGGCTGGGCAGGCCGACCACCCCGGGCACCGGCACCGGCACCGGCACGAGCAACCCGCAGTACCAGCCCTTCCCCGGCGCCGCCTGGTTCCGGAAGAACCCGAACTCGGCGATCGTCACCGCGCTGGGCAAGCGCCTGGTCGCCGTCGGCTGCTCCGCCTACACCTCCGGCCCCGGCCCGCAGTGGACCGAGGCCGACCGTCTCTCCTACGCCAAGTGGCAGCGCAAGCTCGGCTACACCGGCTCCTCCGCCGACGGCTGGCCGGGCGCCAAGTCCTGGGCGGCGCTGAAGGTCCCGTACAGCTCCTGAGAATCGAGGATCCCGATGTCAGAGGCCGCCAAGCGCACCCTCCGTACCGTTCTCCAGACCGCTGTCGGCCTGTGCGTCCTGCTGCCGACGGCCGTCGACGCCGCCGGCCTCCCAGGCACCCTGCCCTGGGCCGCCGCGGCGCTCACCGTCGCCGCCGGCGTGACCAGGGTCATGGCCCTGCCCGCCGTACAGACCCTGCTGCCCGCGTGGCTGCGCACGGACACCCCGGCCGGCGGAAGGCCCAGCGAAACGAGCGACGCGTGAACGAACCCTTCTCCGACCCTGCCTCCGTGGCCCTGGAACTGGAGCGGCTGCGCGGCACCGTCGAGGCCGGCTTCGCCCGCGTCGACGGCTCGCTCGCCCTGCTGGTCCAGCGCAGCGACCAGACCGACAAACAGATCGCCGACCACGAACAGCGCCTCGACGCCCTGGAACGCTCCCGCTGGCCGCTCGCCAGCATCGGCGCCCTGGCCGCCCTGGCGACGGTCGCCGTCACCGCCTGGGAGCTGACCGGCCGCTAGTGCCCGTCTCCGGACACGCCGAAGGGGGGGGGCCCCCCGCCCCAACGGGGGGGCCGCCCGCCAGTGATGAGACCGAGCCCGTTATGGTTTGTAGGGGCGGGGTGGGGGTGCCTCACCGGGAAGGCCCGGGCCGGGCCCCGGGCCGACCGCGCGGG